>DAIDAH010000033.1 GCA_027310735.1 Methylotenera sp.
AAAAAAGACTGATATTAAAATGAGTTTAATCAATCAAATGTTAAAAGATCTAGAGCATCGTGGTGCTGGATCAACTGACACAGCCAAGCTATCCTCGACGCCACTTATCACAAACAATCCGCCTAGCAGGTCATTCCCATGGATTAAAATAAGTTTGCTTATCATTCTATTAGCAGGTGGCATCTATTATTGGATGCAATTTTCACCAACATCCTCCTTAAAAACCAATATTAATCAAACGATTTCCAACACGATAAGCACTGAGACAAAACTACAAGCGGTGGTTGAAAGTACAACACCAACAACAGTAGCACCAGCAACCCCAGTTGTTGAGCCTGCAACAGCAGAGCCTGTAAAAGCTAAGGCAGTATCACTATTTGAAACCGAACTTAAATACACACCATCAGATTTTCAGGAGCCTTCTACAAAAATACAGAAGGACAAAACCAAGCCGAATAGCCCATCAACGCAAACTACATCAACCCCTAAGCAAAATAATACAGATGCAACCAACAGCACAATAAATAGTAACGAGGCAGAAAAAGCACTCCCACCAAAACACACATTATCAAAACTGCCTACCAAACTAAACAGCGACGCATCGGCTACAGGTAAAGAAATCAGTCCGACTCAAAAATCTGGAAACTACTATCGCCTAGGCATTTTAAATTTGCAGCAAGGTCGAGTTTCTGAAGCGCAAGCTAATTTGCTTCTCGCACTAGACGCCAATCCGGAAAATCAGGATGCTAGACAGGCACTTGCAGGCTTGCTATTAGACAATAAACGTAATGATGAAGCTAAAACAGTTCTCGCTGCAGGCTTGGCTATTACGCCTGAACAAAGTGATTTTCGTATGGCATTAGCTCGCTTACAGGTAGAAGCTGGAGATAAAGCAATAGCGCTATCAACTTTGGAGCAAGGTCTGCCTTATGCAAAAACCAATGCCATCTATCAGAGCTTTATAGCAACCTTGCTGCAACGCGCAGATCGCCATGAAGAAGCCATTACACATTATATGACTGCGCTATCCCTAAATTCCGCCACAACTAGCACACTGATAGGCCTTGGCATCTCACTACAGGCAGTAGGTAAACTAGAAAATGCTAAAGAAGCCTTTACTCGTGCACAAACCAGCGCAGCACTCACACCAGAATTATCCGCATTTGTAGAACAACGACTTAAACAGATTAATCAGCATTTGCGTAATTAAGTTTGCTTTAGCTGTTCTTTTTAACGCTATCTGCGGCAGGCCGCCAGCGTTTAAGTAGCAAGGCATTAGACACTACGCTGAAGCTACTCATAGCCATTGCACCACCTGCCACTACGGGACTTAGCAACCCCATTGCCGCCAGCGGGATTCCCACCACGTTATAAACAAATGCCCAAAATAGATTTTGCCTGATCTTGGTATAAGTACGCCTTGAAATTGCAATCGCATCGGCCACTAGTGCAGGGTCGCCACGCATCAAGGTAATACCAGCTGCATGCATCGCAACATCGGTACCGCTGGACATGGCAATACCAATGTCCGCTGCCGCCAATGCTGGCGCATCATTAATACCATCACCAACCATAGCGACCAGACAACCGGCTTGCTTGAGTTTCAATACGATATTCGCTTTATCGCTAGGTAGTACCTGTGCGTAAAACTTAGTAATGCCAAGCTGATTCGCCACACGTGAGGCACTACCCTGATTATCACCTGAGATCAGTACCGTAAGAATGCCCTGCTCTTGCAAATGCATGACAGCGCTAGCCGCAGTCTCTTTTAAGGCATCGCCAAATGCAAGCAAGCCAAGCAGCACAGGTGAACCTGATGTGCTTGGAGCCACAAGCCATGAAACACTGCGCCCTTCGCTCTCTAGTGCAATGGCGCGTTCTTTTAGTGCAGCGAAATCAACACCAAGCGCTTCCATCATGGGGGTATTACCTAGTGTAAGTTTTTGCCCAGACACCGAGCCCGTCAAGCCCTTACCCGGCACTGCGCTTACCTCTTGAGCAGGCTGCAACAATATACCCTTAGCCTGTGCCGCATTCACTACCGCTTTCGCTAACGGATGCTCACTCCCTGTTTGCAAGCTAGCGGCAAGCATTAACAAGTTGTCCTCAGCAACCCCATCAGCCGCTTGCAACGCAATCAACTTAGGATGACCTTCTGTAAGCGTACCAGTCTTATCAAACGCCACCGTTTTAACTGCATGCGCTAACTCCAGTGCCTCTGCATCTTTAATCAAAATTCCGTGTTGTGCTGCGACCCCTGTGCCAACCATGATAGCAGTCGGCGTAGCCAATCCCATTGCACAAGGACAAGCAATCACCAGCACGGCAACAGCATTGAGTATCGCCACTTGCCAATTGCCACCTAGCAAACCCCACGCAAGGAAAGTCACAAAAGCAATACCAATGACAACCGGCACAAAAACCTCACTGACTTTATCTACCAAATGCTGGATAGGTGCTTTTTTTGCCTGCGCGGACTCCACCAAATGAATAATATGCGACAGTACAGATTCCGCGCCGATAGCAGTGGTAGAAATTTGCAATACACCTTCACCATTCACTGCGCCACCAGTCACTTTGTCGCCCAGTTGCTTTGAAACCGGCAAACTTTCCCCTGTGATTAATGACTCATCCACATGGCTTGTGCCTTCTTGCACACGACCATCAACAGGAATGCGCTCACCGGGATGAATCAGCACCACATCCCCAACCTTAACCTCTGCAATAGCGAGCTGAACCTCCTGCCCATTACGTAATACAGTTGCACGCTCTGGTCGCAAAGCATTCAGCGCTCGTATAGCCTCAGTTGTTTGTTTTTTAGCGCGACTTTCCAGCCATTTACCAAGCAACACCAAGGTAATCACAATCGAAGAAGATTCAAAATACAAATGATTCATACTAGCTTGAGGATGCATAAATAACAGATAAGCACTCAAGCCATAGGCAGCAGAAGTCCCCAACGCCACCAACAGATCCATATTGCCAGCACCTGCCTTTAGTGCACACCAAGCGGCGCGATAAAAACGCCAGCCCAACCAAAACTGCACTGGTGTAGCGAGCGCCCATTGCACCCAGCCAGATAACATAAGGTGCAAGCCCAGCCATTCAGCGACCATCGCCAGCACCAAGGGCAGTGAGAACAATGTAGCAAAAACCACCGGCCAGCCACTAATGACATGTGTAGCAGGCGCATGTGCGACATCCGCACCATTGACTCCCTCTGCATGCAATGCTCTTGCATGATAACCGGCGGACTCAACCGCTTTTATCAGGATGGGAAGCGAAACCTCGTGACTCGCACCCACCACCTGAGCCGTTTCTAAAGCCAGATTAACCGCGGCAGACTTTACTCCAGGCACTTTGGCTAATGCCTTTTCGACACGGCTTACACATGATGCACAAGTCATGCCTTCAATTGCTAATGTCCAGTCACTATTTGATTTATTCATTTTTTGCCATTTGTTAGCGGATGTCTATCAAAGCTAAGTACTCTACCTATAGCACTTAGCATTAATGTAAAAGACTGTATAGTTGATAGATGATTCAATTAGATATATCCAAATTATAGTCCCATTAAATTTCCACAAAGACGGGATTCATCAACAAACTAATTCTAATATCTTCCGCACTTGTGATTAATGCCTTTTCTACCTGGCTTGACCTCTAGTTGGCTAAACCATCAGGTTTAATAGGAGGTGATTTTTTCATAGTGATGAGCGCGCTAAAAAGACTATTTTTGAGACTTAAAGTAGAATTAGGATTGGGAGTTCTGGCTCACAATCATTGTGAATAATGCCTTGATACAAGTTATTATTCCGGCTTTGTTAAAAGGGCTATTCTGTAGAAGGTCGTATCACATGCCGGCCATCAATATACTTAGCCGTTTACTACCCACAAAAGACACAACTAAAAAACATGAATACAACAGACATCATTGGCTATTTTTCAGCCTTCCTAACCACCCTTGCTTTTGTGCCACAGGCGCATCACTCATGGAAAACACGTGATTTATCTGGTATATCACTGCCCATGTACAGCTTATTTAGCTTAGGCGTGGCAGGGTGGCTGATATATGGCATATTAATTACAAGTTGGCCCATCATCGTGGCCAACAGCATCACCTTGTTACTAGCTTGTGCAGTGCTATCCTTAAAGCTAAAACACCGCTAACCATGCTGTAATTTAAATTAGTTCAATACCACTTCGTAGCTATATACATCTACAACATCTTTTGCTGTAATTAAACTGGCAGGTATTGCTACGCCCTGACGCCAATGATCTACCGCCTCTTGTTTGCCGACACCTGTTACAAGGAACAGAACATGATGCGTATCGCATAAACGATTCTGACTTAATGTCACGCGATCAGAAGGTGGCTTTGGTGAATTAAATACAGGCACGGCATCCGCACTATTATTGACCACATGGTTTGGAAAGAGCGAAGCAGTGTGACCATCCTCACCCAACCCTAGAATCACCATATCAAAGGTACCGATATTTTTTAAAGTATCGGAATAAACTTCAGCACCAGTCACATTGCCCAACTCTGCAGGGATATCATGAACCTGGCTAGCATGAACATTCACGTATTGCAGCCAAGCTTGTCTAGCCATCAAGCTATTACGGTCAACGTGATCAGATGGCAGGCAACGCTCATCTCCATGATAAACATGCCATTTTGACCAATCAGCTTTCGCTTCTCTCAATAATCTATAGATAGCACGGGGCGTGTTGCCGCCAGCCAACACAATCGAAAACCGACCGTTTTTCTCAATCGCAGCTTGTGCACATGCCACAATTGCATCACAAGCTTTATGCCTTAAAGACTCAACGCTATCAAAGTGTGTCCATCGAATATTTCCAGCTTGATTCATTGTTACTCTCACGTCATAAAATTTGAGGTCGAATTTGACACGAATTCGTTAAAAATGTCATGCATTTTTTATGATTTATTATACGAGATCATTGTATGTAATCACTGCCTTGCATTATCATGTTAAGTTACTCAAAAGCGATCCACAGGAACAATAACATGCTTATCAAAGACAATGAAATTGCTGACATTTCCACACCAACCGGTGACATGCGCGCGCATATTTTTCGCCCAGCTGCACCAGGGAAATACCCTGCCATTTTAATGTTTTCAGAAATTTTTCAAGTGACAGCGCCTATCCGCCGCACCGCTGCAATGCTTGCAGGTCACGGGTTCATCGTTGCCTGTCCTGAAATTTATCATGAACTAGAGCCTGCTGGTACTGTACTTGCCTACGATGAAGAAGGTACTACACGAGGCAATGCACACAAAACGACTAAACCCGTTGATGCTTATGATAGCGATGCACGCGCCGTGCTGGATTACCTTAAATCACGCGACGACTGCACAGGCCGTCTAGGTGTGATGGGTATTTGTATTGGTGGACACCTTGCATTCCGCGCTGCAATGAACCCAGACGTTTTAGCCACCACCTGTTTCTACGCAACAGATATTCACAAACGTGGCTTAGGTCTAGGTAAAAATGACAATTCACTAGACCGTGTCGGTGAAATCAAAGGCGAACTATTGCATATCTGGGGACGCCAAGATCCACACGTTCCACTAGAAGGTCGCAACCTGCTTAAAGCGCGCCTTGAAGAAGTAGGCACAAAATACACATGGCACGAGTTCAACGCCCAACACGCATTTATGCGCGATGAAGGCCCGCGTTATGACCCCGCATTAGCATTACAAAGCTGGGGCTTGCTACTTGAACTATTCCATCGTCGATTAGGTTGGGGTGACCTTGATGTTGTCTCTGATGGTGCGCCAACAGAAAGCCGCCACTAAATAAGAACGTATTGTTGTATAACAAGTCAAGTAAAGGTCGTACTTTAGTTGGTACGACCTTTAGTTTTTACCTAAATTCGATTTAGCTTGATTGTAGCTATACCTACTAAGATTTGATTTTAATAATATATTTTTAAGGTTTTTCGAAAATGAAGAAAATTGATCCCTGTACGCTGGTGTTATTTGGCGCTAGCGGAAACTTATCACGCATCAAACTGATGCCAGGCTTATTTCGCTTAGATGCAGCTGGCCGCCTGCCAGACCACATGGTAATTCTTTCTGTGGGCCGTGGTGAAGTATCACGCGAAGCTTGGCAAGCTGACATCAAGGGCATGCTGGATGCTAAATTCAAAAATGGCTATGATGAAAAAGTATTTGAGCGTTTTATTGCGCGGAATCATTACCACTCAAACCCGCCGACAGACCCTGATGCATTCAAAAAAATGCAGGCCAAACTTTCAGATGAAACCATATTCCCGCAAAATCTGGCGTACTTCTTATCAGTACGCCCAACTGACTTTGCACCTATCGTAGCGCAACTCTCAGGCGTAGGTTTACTGGATGAAAGCAAATACTGGCGTCGTGTGTTGATTGAAAAACCATTCGGCACTAACTTGCCAAGTGCACAAGCCTTACAAACCGAACTCACCAAGCATCTGAAAGAAAGCCAAATTTACCGTATCGATCACTACTTGGGTAAATCTGCGCTACAAAACATTATGCTTACACGCTTTACCAACACGATGTTTGAGCCGGTTTGGAATAATCAATATATTGACCACGTACAAATCACCAATAACGAAACACTTGGTGTCGGTGACCGCACGCAGTTCTACGATAGCACTGGTGCACTACGTGACATGGCACAAAGCCACTTATTGCAAACATTAGCTTTAGTTGCTATGGAACAGCCAAAAGACTTAAGCCCAGAAAGCATTCGTGCTGAAAAAGTTAAATTATTGGAGTCTATCCGCCCTATTCCAGTAGACGAAATTAGCAAACATGCCTTCCGTGCCCAATATGCAGCAGGTCGTGTATGTGTCGGTGACGGACATGGTGAAAATGTGCATGGCTACCTTGAAGAACTTGCCAGAGACGGTATTACTGAAAGTGTTACCGAAACTTATGCAGCATTAAAATTATTTATTGATAACCCGCGCTGGAAAGGTGTGCCATTCTATGTGCGCACCGCTAAACGTATGCATGAAGGCAACACGGCAGTTTCTATTCGCTTCAAAAAAGCGCCGATGCAACTCACTGACGGTCAACATCAAAACTGGCTCACACTGAACATTCAGCCACGCGAATGCATCAAGATGGAAATTGAATCCAAGATTCCTGGCTTAGATATCGCTACTCGTACATTGAGTATTGATGCACCTCAGCGTCAACAGGGCGATGAAACCATCGACTCATACGAATCACTGATGTTGAATCTGATGGAAGGCGACCCATCTCTCTACTTACACATCAGTGAAGTTGAAGCACAATGGCGTTTAATTGACCCAATCGTCAAAGCTTGGACAGAAGATAAGTCACCTGTGCATCAATACGCCGCGGGTAGCCGCGACCCTGTTGAATCAAGCGTCATTTTTGAATCTGAAGATCAGTTCTGGCGTTACAGCATTGAATTAGGTGGTGATAAGCACTAATGTGAATATTTCATGAAACCATGAGAGATTAAGGCCAAAAAACTAATAACAAAACGCTATTTATTGTTATTATTTGCACTTAATAAAAGCGGGGTTAAAACTCCGCTTTTTTATCTAAACTTCAAGTTAAAAAAGCAATCAATTATGAGCATAAAATCAGACAAATGGATACGCCGCATGGCAGAGCAACATGGCATGATTGAGCCATTCGAGCCCAATCAAGTCAAACAAAATGCCAAAGGTGAACGCATGGTGTCATATGGCACCTCCAGTTACGGCTATGATATTCGCTGCTCAAAAGAATTTAAGCTATTTACCAACATCAACAGCACAATTGTTGACCCAAAGAATTTCGACCCAAACTCATTTGTAGAGGTCAATGCAGATTACTGCATTATTCCACCCAACTCGTTTGCACTCGCACGTACCGTGGAATACTTCCGCATTCCACGTAATGTGTTGACCGTGTGCCTAGGAAAATCAACCTATGCACGCTGTGGCATCATCGTAAACGTTACACCGTTTGAACCAGAGTGGGAAGGCTATGTCACACTAGAGTTCAGCAATACAACACCGCTCCCAGCTAAAATTTATGCCAACGAAGGTTGTGCGCAAGTATTGTTTTTTGAAGCGGATGAAGATGACGTTTGCGAAACCAGCTACAAAGACCGAGGCGGGAAATATCAAGGGCAGGTTGGCGTAACACTACCAAAAATTTAACAGATTATTGGACATCAAACGATCTCGCATGATGTCTTAAAAATAATTTTATGAAGGCATTTGAATGAAATTTCGTTTCCCAGTAGTCATCATTGATGAAGACTTTCGCTCTGAAAACTCTTCTGGCTTAGGCATCCGTGTACTAGCAAAAGCTATTGAAGATGAAGGCATTGAAGTGCTTGGTGTCACTAGCTACGGCGACCTTACCTCATTTGCACAGCAACAAAGTCGTGCTTCAGCGTTTATTTTATCAATCGACGATAACGAATTTATTGAAGAGAAGCCAGAAGCCATAGAGCAACTGCGCAAATTTGTGACGGAAATTCGCTATCGTAATGAAGAGATTCCAATCTTTTTGCACGGTGAAACACGTACTTCGCGCCATATTCCTAATGATGTATTGCGTGAGTTGCACGGTTTCATTCACATGAATGAAGATACGCCAGAGTTTGTGGCACGTTTAATTATTCGTGAAGCGCGCACATATTTAGACAGCTTGCCACCACCGTTTTTTAAAGCACTTACCCACTACGCGGCAGATGGTTCTTACTCATGGCATTGCCCAGGTCACTCTGGCGGTGTTGCTTTTCTAAAATCTCCAGTAGGTCAAATGTTCCACCAGTTTTTTGGTGAAAACATGTTGCGTGCTGACGTTTGCAATGCGGTTGATGAGTTAGGTCAACTGCTAGACCATACAGGCCCTGTAGCGGCCTCTGAACGCAATGCGGCACGCATTTTCAACTGTGATCACTTGTACTTTGTGACCAACGGCACCTCGACTTCGAATAAAATTGTATGGAACTCAACCGTAGCACCAGGCGATGTCGTAGTCGTAGACCGTAACTGTCACAAATCAGTATTGCATGCCATTATTATGACCGGCGCTATTCCGGTATTCTTAATGCCGACTCGCAACCATTTCGGTATCATCGGGCCGATTCCAAAAAGTGAATTTGCTTGGGAAAACATCCAAAAGAAAATCGAACGCAACCCATTTGCTACGGATAAAAACGTCAAACCACGCGTATTGACCATCACCCAGTCAACTTATGACGGCGTGTTGTATAACGTAGAAGAAATCAAAGAAATGCTCGATGGTAAGATTGACACCCTGCATTTTGATGAAGCTTGGTTGCCACATGCAACCTTCCATGACTTCTACGGCGACTACCATGCTATTGGTGCCGATCGCCCTCGCTGTAAAGAGATCATTGTATTTTCAACGCAATCCACCCACAAACTGCTGGCTGGCTTAAGCCAAGCATCACAGATTCTGGTGCAAGATGCAGAGAACAACAATCTGGACCGCGATGTATTCAATGAAGCCTATTTGATGCACACCTCTACCAGCCCGCAATACTCAATTATTGCCAGTTGTGATGTTGCTGCGGCAATGATGGAGGCGCCTGGCGGTACAGCATTGGTTGAAGAGAGCTTGATGGAAGCATTGGACTTCCGCCGTGCAATGCGTAAAGTCGATGAAGAATGGGGTGCCGACTGGTGGTTTAAAGTTTGGGGTCCGAATGACCTCTCAGAAGAAGGTCTGGAAGAGCGTGACGCTTGGATGTTAAAAGCCAATGAGGCTTGGCATGGTTTTGGCAATTTAGCCGAAAACTTCAACATGCTGGACCCAATCAAAGCCACCATCATTACACCAGGTTTGGATATTAAAGGCGACTTCTCTGAAGAGTTTGGAATCCCTGCTGCTATTGTGACCAAATATTTAGCGGAACATGGCGTAATTGTTGAAAAAACCGGTCTTTATTCATTCTTCATCATGTTCACTATCGGCATTACCAAAGGCCGCTGGAACACCATGGTAGCAGCGCTACAACAGTTTAAAGATGATTACGACAAAAATCAGCCGCTTTGGAAAGTATTGCCAGAGTTTGTACTAAAACAGCCTCGCTATGAAAAAATGGGCTTGCGTGACCTATGTACACAAATTCACGAAGTATATAAAGCTAATGATGTAGCACGCCTAACCACTGAAATGTATTTGTCTGACATGGTTCCAGCCATGAAGCCAACCGATGCATTTGCTAAAATGGCACATCGTCAGATTGACCGTGTGCCAATTGATGATTTGGAGGGTCGCGTAACAGCTGTTTTATTAACGCCCTATCCACCAGGCATTCCACTATTGATACCAGGTGAGCAATTTAACAAAATCATTGTTGATTACCTGAAATTTGCGCGCAAATTTAACGAGAAATTCCCAGGCTTTGAAACCGACAATCACGGCCTAGTGAAGCAAATCGTGGATGGTAAAGCGGTGTATTACGTGGATTGTGTAGAGCAGTAGTACTTACTTTTTACGTTTGTACCATACCACTCTAAAATATAGCGCCCGCTCTGCAACTTTTTGCTTTTTCTGAGTGATTGGAAATTTGTTTGAAGCTAAAAACAATTGTTTACCAGGCTTTACAATTTTCCAATCCTCACCTATTTCTGGAAAAAAAACATTTCCATAAAACAACGGAAATAAATTATCATTTTTGTTTTGATCAATAATTTCAGTCAATATAATTTGATCTGCAAACTTCATTGACTGCGTATATATTTCTCCACCACCTATAATAAAAATCCTTTCCTCACCAGACACGTTATTTATAGCATCCTGAATTGAATGGAAAACTTTACACCCTTCTGCTACATATTCCTTATTTCTAGAAATCACAATATTATTGCGTTTAGGTAATGGCCTTTTGCCAAAGGACTCAAATGTTTTTCTCCCCATAACAACCGTATGACCTAACGTTAATCTTCTAAAAAATCGCAAGTCTCTAGGTAAGTGCCAAGGAAGCTTGGCATCATCACCAATTATTTTTTTCCCATTAGCAGCCTGACCTACGGCAGCAATCATAATTACAGTAGGCATTTTATCCATAATACTCATTAAACTTAAACTGCCACCGCAGCTTTGATAGCTGGGTATGGATCATAATTTTGCAACGTAAAATCTTCAAACTTAAAGCTGAAAATATCACGTACGGCTGGATTGATTTGCATGGTCGGCAACGCTTTTGGCGTACGAGACAATTGCTCGTTGACTTGATCCATGTGGTTAGAGTAAATATGCGCATCGCCCAACGTATGTACAAAATCGCCCAGCGCCAAATCACACACCTGCGCAACCATCATAGTCAGCAAAGCATAAGAAGCAATATTGAAAGGCACACCCAAGAAAATATCCGCACTACGCTGATACAGCTGACAGCTTAGCTTAGACCTTTGATCCACGTCACCGGCACGCGCTGGCGCAACATAGAACTGAAAAAAAGCATGGCAAGGCGGCAACTTCATTTGATCCACGTCGGCCACATTCCAAGCAGAAACAATTAATCGACGCGAATCAGGATTACGTTTAATGCTATCTACCACTTGAGTGATCTGGTCAATATGCGTGCCGTCCGGCTTTGGCCAGTTACGCCATTGATAGCCATAGACTGGGCCTAGATTGCCATTCTCGTCCGCCCACTCATCCCAAATACGTACATTGTTTTCTTTAAGGTAGGCAATATTGGTACTGCCTTGAAGAAACCACAACAGCTCATGAATGATAGATTTTAGATGTACTTTCTTAGTAGTCAGTAGCGGAAAGCCATCTGCCAGATTAAAGCGCATCTGATAGCCGAATACTGAAAGCGTACCAGTACCGGTGCGATCCTCTTTTTTATTCCCATGTGTTAATACATGGCGCATTAGGTCGGTATATTGTTGCATGAGGTTGCCTGCCCTATTTTAACCTTGTCATTTCAATTTACGACGAAATGATGATTTAAGTATTTTTTACAATAAAGTCTTTAATTGCAGCGACATCAACATCCATCACCGTATATTTCTGCGGTAAGGCTTCAATGCCATTCAGGGCGGCAGGACGCTCTGGCACATGACCCAAAGCCTCTACAATCGAATCTTCAAATTTGGCTGCTAAAGCGGTCTCTAGCACGACCATCGGTACATCAGCGACTCTGTGCTCCAAGGCAACCTTCAATCCATCTGCGGTATGCGTATCAATAGTTACTTGATACTTCTCTGCGGCTTCACGAATCGTTTGCATGCGGTTTGCATGGTTGCTACTGCCCGATACGAAACCATAATCAGCTACTTTTGCAAAACTGCCATCTGCGTTTAAATCAAAACTGGCACCACTATCAATCTTGCTCCAAAGCGCAGCGGTTTTAGCACCGTCACGCCCCACTAGATCAAACACAAAACGCTCGAAATTTGAAGCTTTGCTAATATCCATTGACGGACTAGTCGTATGGTAAGTATTGGCTGCCCCGCGTGGGCGATAGACACCAGTCTTGAAGAACTCATCCAGCACATCGTTCTCGTTAGTAGCCACAACTAACTTATCAATAGGTAAACCCATCATACGAGCAATGTGACCAGCACAAACGTTACCGAAATTTCCTGATGGCACCGCAAAACTTACTTTCTGGGCATTGTTATTTGTAACGGCGAAGTAGCCTTTAAAGTAGTAAACAACTTGCGCAATAATGCGCCCCCAATTAATGGAGTTCACCGCACCAATTTTATGCTGTGCTTTAAAGTTCGCATCATTAGAAACCGCTTTAACAATGTCTTGGCAATCATCAAACACGCCATTCACAGCGATGTTGTAGATATTATCGTCTTGCAAACTAAACATTTGTGCCGTTTGGAAACGACTCATTTTCTTATGTGGTGACAACATGAAAACACGAATGCCTTTTTTGCCTCGCATTGCATACTCAGCAGCAGAGCCCGTATCACCTGAAGTTGCACCCAAGATATTGGTCGTTTTACCTTCTTTGGTCAGCACATATTCGAACAAATTACCCAGCAATTGCATCGCCATGTCTTTGAAAGCCAACGTAGGGCCATTAGATAGAGAAAGCAGATACAAATTATCTTCCAACTTTACTGTTGGTGTGATGTCTGCGGCATTTTGGCCTGCGCGCGTATAGGCATAAACATCTGCACGATAGGTTTTATCGATAATCGCTTTTAGGTCAGCCGCTGGAATATCGTCTACTAAGCGTGACAATATTGAAAAAGCCAAATCTGCATAAGACATACCGCGCATAGCGGTCAAATCGGCATAGGTAAATTGTGGATAGCTTTCTGGTAGATACAAACCACCATCAGGCGCTAAACCACCAAGTAAAATTTGACTAAAAGTTTGTGCAGGCGATTGCCCGCGTGTGCTGATATATTTCATTGATTCAGATTTTCCAAGCAGCCACACCAACCTGAGTAAGCGTGACGACTACAAAATTATTTATTAAGCTCTTCCATACGAATGCGCATTACTTTGCCGGTAATAGCATCAAGCGACTCAATTGCAGCAATCGCAGCATTCATATTTTTTTCAACGGTGATGTGCGTCAAAATCACGATGTCTGCTTCAGTTTCACTCTCAGCAGGCTCTTTTTGCATCATGGCATCAATAGAGATGCTTCTGTCACCCAGAATTTTAGTCACATCAGCCAATACACCTGGCTTATCAGTGGCGCGTAAACGCAAGTAGTAAGCACTTTGAATTTCATCAATTGGTAAGATCGGTAAATCTACTACTTGATCTGGCTGAAATGCCAAGTAAGGCATGCGGTGCGCAGTATCAGCATCCAGCAAGCGTGTTACATCCATCACATCAGCCACGACTGAACTAGCCGTTGGCTCAGCGCCAGCGCCAGCGCCATAATAAAGTGTAGGACCAACAGCATCGCCCTTCACAACCACAGCATTCATTGCACCATTCACATTAGCGATCAAACGCTTCTCTGGAATCAAGGTAGGATGCACGCGCAATTCAACGCCTTTATCCGTACGTTTAGAGATACCTAGCAATTTCACACGGTAACCTAATTCTTCTGCGTATTTAATATCCACTTGTTGCAGTTTGGTAATACCTTCTGTGTAAGCTTGCTCAAATTTCATTGGCATACCGAAAGCAATGGCAGACATAATAGTCAGCTTATGTGCAGCATCAATCCCTTCCACGTCGAAAGTCGGGTCGGCTTCGGCATAACCTAAACGTTGCGCCTCACCTAAAACATCCGAGAATGCCAAGCCTTTTTCACGCATTTCTGTCAGGATAAAATTTGTTGTACCGTTGATGATTCCGGCAACCCATTCAATTTTATTTGCAGCCAAGCCTTCACGTAGCGCTTTAATTATTGGAATACCACCCGCCACTGCAGCTTCAAATGCCACCATCACATTATTCGCCTTGGCTGCAGCAAAAATCTCATTGCCGTGCAAAGCAATCAGCGCTTTATTCGCGGTGACTACATGTTTTTTATTAGCAATCGCTTTGAGCACTAGTTCTTTAGCGATGGTGTAACCACCAATCAACTCAATCACAACATCAATATTAGGATCGTTAACGATAGAGAAAGCGTCATCAGTGACTTCGGCCTTACCATTCACTAGCGCACGCGCAGCTTCAATATTGCGATCAGCAACACGTGTAATTTTAATTTGACGACCAGTACGACGGAAAATCTCCTGTGCATTGCGATCAAGTACATTAAATGTACCTCCACCCACAGTGCCAATGCCTAACAGGCCTACATTCACAGCTTTCAACTTGCTATCTAAATCGCTCAAACTAATGCTCCATTTTTCTTTCTATAACTCTCTAAAAATCTAGCGATGCGTTTAATGGCTTCGGTTAGATCATCTACATTGGGTAAAAATACCACTCTAAAATGATCTGGTGCTTTCCAATTAAAACCCGTACCTTGTACAAGTAGTACCTTTTCTTCTAATAATAAATCCAGAATGAATTGCTGATCATCTTTAATCGGATAAATTTCTGGATCCAATTTTGGAAACAGATACATCGCAGCTTGTGGCTTAGTACAACTCACCCCTGGAATTGCATTTAGCATCTCATACGCCACATCACGTTGTTTACACAAACGACCTTCTGGAGCGACTAAATCATCAATACTTTGATAACCGCCCAGTGCGGTCTGAATGGCTAGCTGACCTGGCACATTCGCACATAAACGCATGGAAGCCAGCATATTCAAGCCCTCAATATAGTCTTGAGCATGTTTTTTCTCACCACTCAATATCATCCAACCCGCACGATAACCACAGGTACGATAGTTTTTGGATAATCCATTGAATGTGACAAACAACACATCATCAGCCAGCGAAGCGATAGACGTATGCTCATTACCATCATATAAAACTTTATCGTAAATCTCGTCAGCAAAAATCACCAACCCATGATGGCGGGCAATTTCAATAATACCTTCCAAAATTTCCTGCGGATACAACGCCCCAGTTGGATTATTCGGATTAATCACCACAATGCCACGGGTATTGGCTGTAATCTTAGCTTCAATATCTTTTAAATCTGGCATCCAGCCTGTTGCTTCATCACAGAGATAATGCCGCGCAGTCCCGCCAGCCAGTGTGACTGCGGCCGTCCATAAAGGATAATCCGGCATAGGCACCAGCACTTGGTCACCATTATTCAACAAGCCTTGCATGGCCATAACAATCAGCTCAGAAACACCATTACCAATGATAATGTCGTCCACCGTCACACCTTGAATCTGCTTGCTTTGCGTGTAGTGCATAATAGACTTACGTGGCTCAAACAAGCCTTTGCTATCAGTATAGCCTCCCGCTTT
>DAIDAH010000340.1 GCA_027310735.1 Methylotenera sp.
TATGGATATTGTCCAGAAGGAAATGTACGGTCAGTTCGAAAATACTTTCCACATGTACTTGCCGCGCATTTGCAACCACTGTTTGAATCCAGCCTGCGTGGCGGCCTGCCCTTCTGGCTCAATGTACAAACGCGAAGAAGACGGCATTGTGCTGGTAGACCAAGACAAATGCCGTGGCTGGCGCATGTGCGTCAGCTCTTGCCCATACAAAAAAGTGTTCTACAACTGGGAGTCTGGCAAGGCGGAAAAATGTACCGGTTGCTTCCCGCGCGTAGAGTCCGGCATGCCGACAGTGTGTTCAGAATCTTGCGTCGGTCGCATCCGTTATAACGGCATCATGCTTTATGACGCTGACCGCATTGAAGAGCTAGCCAGCATGCCAGATACACAGGACTTGTACCAAGCACAATGCGACATTTTTCTGGATCCTAACGACCCAGAAGTGATTGCCGCCGCTCGCGCTGAGGGCATCAATGACGACATGATTATTGCGGCACAGAAGTCACCAATCTATAAAATGGCAATTGAGTGGAAAATCGCTTTTCCGATGCATCCGGAGTTCCGTACATTGCCAATGGTATGGTACGTACCTCCGTTGTCACCAGTGCAATCACAAATTGACCAAGGCAACCTACCGGTTGGCCCAGACGGTGCTATTCCGCTATCTGGCACCATGCGCTTACCTATTCAATACCTTGCAAACCTTTTAACTGCGGGTAAAGAAGCGCCTATCGAGAGCGCACTCAACCGCCTGATTGCCATGCGCAGCTATCAACGTTCAGTGCATGTGGAAGGCATTGCCGATACCCGTGCGCTTGATGCGGCAGGCATCACTGAAGATCAGGCCAAAGAAATGTACCGTTATTTGGCGATTGCAAATTATGAAGATCGTTTTGTGCTGCCCACCGGCCATGCGGAAATTGATCTGGATGACTTCCATAGTTTTCAAGGGCAAAACGGCTTCACATTTGGCAATGACTCATCCAGTGGGGTTTCTAAAGTCACGCTCTTTCCACGCCGTCGCAAAGAGTCTATGGAGCCAAAATCATTGGTGCCATCGCCTAGCAATCCGTCCTCTGGCAATCCATCCGCAGACAAATAATCAGGATACCGAATCATGCAAATTTACAAATTATTATCAGCGCTGCTCGAATACCCTGATCAGGAGTTGATAGATCACCTGCCGGAACTACGTGAGCACATCACGCAGTGTCTAGACACCGACACGACTGAACGCGATGCGCTGCACGTATTTATCTCGTATCTGCAAAGTAAGCCGCTGACGACCTTGCAGGAAGATTACGTACAGACCTTTGATCTAACACCTGAACATAGCCTGCACTTAACACACCACTTGTTTGGCGACGACAAAAACCGTGGTCCGGCATTAATTGATTTAGGTGAGTTATACAAGGATTACGGCGTAGAAGTTGTCACGAATGAACTGCCAGACTATCTGCCGCTCGTCCTTGAGTTTATCGCCTATTTAGATGACAACGAAGCAACGGTATTTCTTTCAGATGCCCACAAAGTACTGTCCGTAATCACCGAAAATCTCAGCAAGGCGAATAGCGCATACGCCGCATTACTTTCAATCGTTGCAGGCAGGGCTACTCTGACCCGACTTGCCGCATAAGGAGAACAAAAATGCATCTACACAACTTTCTGTATGGGGTTTATCCCTACATCGCACTCAGCGTATTTTTGCTTGGCAGCCTGCTACGTTTTGACCGCGAGCAATACACTTGGAAGAGCGACTCCAGCCAATTGCTATCTAAAGCCAACATGCGCTTGGGCAGCAACCTGTTCCATGTCGGTATTCTTGCCGTATTTGGTGGTCATGCGGTGGGTTTGCTAACACCACACAGCTTTTTTACAGGGCTTGGTGTGTCTGATAT
>DAIDAH010000341.1 GCA_027310735.1 Methylotenera sp.
GAGTGGCTGTACCCAATCCGTCGGAAGTGGTACGTAAATACATGGGAACGCCTGCCGTTTCTGAGGCGGCGGCGTTGCTTGCAGCTGGTGCAGATATGACAGGATTGCTGCTGGAAAAATACAAATACCGGGGTGAGGATGGCAAAAATGCCACGGTATCCATTGCAAGAATGATTGAGGATTAAATGAAAAAAGGCAAGATTCTATTAGTGGGCTTCGGCCCAGGTGCGACTGAACACATGACTTATCGTGCACGCTCAGCTATCGCCGAGGCGGACGTCGTTATTGGTTATTCTACGTATATTAAGCTGGTACAGGAGTTGCTGGATGGCAAGGAGGTCGTACGTAAGGGTATGACCGAGGAGCTAGATCGCTGTATCGAGGCCTATGAGCAGGCAAAGCAGGGAAAGATAGTAGCACTGATTTCCTCCGGTGACATCGGCATTTATGGCATGGCAGGGCCGACGTATGAGGTCCTGTTTCAGGCTGGTTGGACGCCGGACAGTGACGTTTCCGTAGAAGTGATTCCTGGTGCGAGTGCATTGAATGCATGCGCCTCGCTGGTTGGGGCGCCGCTTACACATGATTTCTGTTCTATTTCGCTCTCAGATTTACTTACCCCTTGGCCGGTTATTGCGCGACGTTTGGAAGCTGCGGCACAAGCTGATTTCGTGGTGGCACTCTATAACCCGAAAAGCGGCCGGCGGACGCGACAAATTGTTGAAGCGCAGCGTATTCTGCTGCAATACCGTTCAGCAGAAACGCCAGTGGCCGTCGTCAAATCTGCCTATCGTAAACGACAGAATATCCAGCTCACCACATTAGCTGAGATGGCCAATCAGGAAATCGGTATGTTGAGTACAGTGCTGATTGGTAATAGCAGTACTTTTATGCGCGAAAATTTAATGGTGACTCCACGAGGTTATGCCAACAAATATGACAGGCTGACTGGGGAAGCTAAAAACGGCGAGCAGGCTGGACGCTCACTCACTATGGGACTAATGGGCTGGCATGCCTGCGTGCGTCGTTATCTGCGTGAAAATCCAGAATCATCTTTACGTGAGGTGTCTAAACATTTTGATGCACCTTTAGGTGAAATTCTGGCTGCCATATCCAAATCTCAAGTTGGAGATGCCGCTGGTGACATCCTTGCTCTAGATATCCTGCAGGATCAGGTGGATGCGGTGCTGGAAGCTGCCCGTAATTGGGGGCAGCTACGAGCCGTCGTTCGCTCTGAATCTGGCGCTGTGGCAGAATTGTTGTTAAATGCCGGAGACTTTATCCGGCGCGGTGACTGGTTGAATCTAAGCAATGCACATTTTCATCTACATGTGGACTTGCGTGGCATCGTTAACGGCTGGTTCCTAAAACATGGAGATAGACAGATTGGCATTTATTTCCTCGATGATCGCGGTGAAGCTGTGTTCTCGTTACTATTGGTCAAACAGGCAGATACCTTCGACACTGGTGCATTACAACATTATAACCGTGCCTCCGAGCAGTATGGGCAGGCCGCTCCACAGATAGATGAAGCTGAAGAGGAGGAAGTAAATGATGAGTGATGAACACAACCAGCCTGTAAAGCCTAGCATTGGGGAATACAGGCGGCATCTGTTGGTTTGCACTGGCCCACGCTGTACGCAAGATGGTGAATCACAAGCCATGTTTGATAGCCTTGGTGAAAAGTTCAAGGCTGCAGGTCTGGATAAGGGGGCGTTGCGTGTAAAGCGTACTCGTGTTGCCTGCTTTGCTGCCTGCAAAGGGGGGCCAGTCGTGTGTGTACAACCTGATGGGGTTTGGTATTACAATGTTACTGATGCCAACATGGATCGAATCGTCCAAGAGCATCTGGTAGGCGGTGAACCGGTCGCCGATCTTGTTTTTCATCAAGG
>DAIDAH010000342.1 GCA_027310735.1 Methylotenera sp.
GCTCATGATATTGGAATTGAGCCCTAGCCAGTGCATTAGCGTAAAAGCGATTAACACCCCAACCGGCAGCATCAGAATTGCCACTAAAGCACTGCGCACATGCATCAGGAACAGCACGCAAACCAGTGCGACAACGATGCTTTCTTCAATCAACGTGGTTTTCAGGTTGTCGATAGCGCGGTGAATCAGGTCGGAACGGTCATATACCGTCTCCACCGTGACGCCCTGAGGCAAACCAGGCGCAATCTCGGCGAGTTTTTCTTTAATGTTGTGGATAACTTCCAGCGCATTCTGACCATAACGTGCCATAGCGATACCAGCGACCACTTCACCTTCACCGTTTAGCTCGGTGAAGCCACGTCGTTCGTCTGCTGTCAGTTCTACTCTAGCCACATCGCGTAGCAATACCGGCGTGCCTTTATCTGCCTTGACCACCAAGGTTTCTATATCTCCTATGCCGCGCAGGTAACCCTTACCACGTACCATGTACTCTGTTTCAGTCATTTCCACCACACGTCCGCCGACGTCGCGATTACTATCGCGGATGACCTGCGTAATACGCGCTGGCGAAATACCATAAGCCTGTAATTTGCGTGGATCCAGCACGACCTGGTACTGTTTAACGAAACCGCCTACGCTGGCCACTTCTGCCACACCATGCGCTTTGGTCAACTGGTAACGCAGGTACCAGTCTTGTATTGTACGTAGCTCCTCCAGCGAACGGTTTTTGGCCAGCACTGCATACTGGTAAACCCAGCCCACCCCGGTAGCGTCAGGGCCTAATGTAGGCGTTACTCCGCGTGGCAGACGTCCGCTGACGCTGTTCAAGTATTCCAGTACACGCGAACGCGCCCAGTAAATATCAGTACCATCTTCAAAAATTACATATACAAAGCTGGCGCCAAAGAATGAGAAGCCGCGTACTACTTTGGATTTTGGTACAGACAGCATGGCGGTGGTGAGCGGGTAGGTGACCTGGTCCTCTACTACTTGCGGCGCCTGTCCCGGATATTCGGTATACACAATGACTTGTACATCAGACAGGTCTGGAATGGCGTCCAGTGGCGTTTTAAGCAATGAATAAACGCCTGCACCGACCACAAACAGTGTTGCCAGCAGCACCAGAAATACGTTGCGTACTGACCAGTTGATAATTCGTTCAAGCATGTCAGTGTCCTTGATGGCTGGTAGCGGGTATCGGAGTGACTGGTGCTGGAGTGGGTTCGGCAACAACAGGCTTTGTGCTGCTGTGTGCGCTATGCCCGCCGAAGCTACCCAGCGCCGCTTTCAGGTTGCTTTCCGCATCGATCAGGAAGTTGGCGCGAACCACCACACTTTCGTCTTCACTCAGGCCTTGCAGTACTTCGGCGTAGCCATCACTACGCATACCGAGCTTGACCTCGCGCGGCTCGAAGAGGCCATCGGCGAGCTGCACTAATACAATCTGCCTAGTACCGCTGTCGATCACGGCAGAATCTGAAACCGTCAACACTTTGGCTTTACCGTGACCAGAAATCAGTTGCACGCTGGCGTACATATCAGGTCTTAACATCCCGCTTGGATTAGCCAGTTCGATCCGCACTTTGGCCGTGCGGGTTTCGGGGCTTACGGTTGGGTAAATGTAAGCAATCTTGCCTGACATTTCTTTACCCGGGTAGGCATCGACACCGATTTTTACTGACTGCCCAACATGCACTAGCGCAAGATCCTGCTCAAATACATCCGCCAGTAGCCAGATAGTCGATAAGTCGGCAATCTTGAATAGCGGTTCGCCTGGCATAATGCGCATACCCGCTACTGCAGTTTTCTCTAGCACTACACCATTGGCTGGTGAATACAAAGTCAGCGTACGATTAGCT
>DAIDAH010000343.1 GCA_027310735.1 Methylotenera sp.
GACGTGCTTTTGGGTTTTGACGCACCCATTCCAACTCAGTGTTTAGCGCTTTACGGCGTGATGACTCTTGTGACTCTTCAAGTGCCAATCGCGCTTGTTTTTGATCTAGCCAGCTAGAGTAATTACCTTTCCAAGGAATACCATGACCACGGTCTAACTCTAAAATCCACTCGGCTGCGTTATCAAGGAAGTATCTATCATGCGTTACCGCCACCACAGTGCCGGGGAAGCGCACTAGGAACTGTTCTAGCCACTCAACTGACTCTGCATCCAGATGGTTGGTAGGCTCATCTAACAGCAGCATATCTGGTTTAGATAACAATAGTTTGCACAAGGCTACACGGCGTTTTTCACCACCGGATAATGGGCCAATTTTGGCATCCCAAGGTGGCAAACGCAGCGCATCGGCGGCGATTTCTAACTGCGTGGTTAAATCCGCACCGCTCGCGGCAATAATGTTTTCATATTTGGCTTGTTCTTCAGCCAGCTTTTCAAAGTCTGCATCCGGTTCAGCATAAGCAGCATACACCGCTTCTAGCTTCGCTTGCGCTTGCATCACGTCGCCCATACCAGACTCGACCTCTTCACGTACTGTTTTCTCTGGGTCTAGCTGTGGCTCTTGCGGCAAGTAGCCAATCGTCATATTTGGCTGCCATTGCACCTCACCTTCAAACTCTTTATCCTCGCCCGCCATAATGCGTAGCACGGTAGATTTACCAGAGCCATTTAAACCCAGCAAACCAATTTTCGCACCTGGAAAAAATGATAAAGAAATATCTTTAATAATGGTTTTTTTAGGGGGAACAATCTTGCTCACGCGGAGCATAGACATTACATATTGAGCCATGATGATACTTTACTAATTTGGAAAAATGAAAGCTTACCAGAAAGCATGCCTCACTGCTTAGTCCACGCTGTGCCACTTACCTTGAGTGCATACCACACAACAAAATAGGTGGAGCGTAATGTTGCTATAATGCGGCAATCAACATGCTTATCTAACACCATCAAAGAAACCTATCATGCAGAACGTAGAATTTAGTATTATTAACGCCGACTATGTCGAACTATGTAACTTACTTAAGCTGGTGGGGTTGGCTGATAGTGGTGGCCGCGGCAAAACCATGGTGGCTGAAGGCC
The DNA here is from genome assembly GCA_027310735.1 of Methylotenera sp. Lineage (GTDB taxonomy): Bacteria > Pseudomonadota > Gammaproteobacteria > Burkholderiales > Methylophilaceae > Methylotenera. Next base: position 1,141 of record DAIDAH010000343.1, read on the forward strand.
TAGTGAAAGTAGATGGTCAATTGGAACTACGCAAAACCGCAAAAATCAGGGCAGGGCAGGTAGTGCAATGTGAAGGCACTAACATCCACGTATTGGCTAATTAATTAACGCAAGCTTATTACCGTTCACACATCAGCAAATCCCACATACACCCAACCACAATTAGAAAAACAATGGCCATCAAATCCACTATTTATAAAATCGATCTGCAAGTTTCAGATATGGATCGAAATTACTATCAAGCACATAACCTGACCGTAGCTAAACATCCATCAGAAACTGATGAGCGCGTCATGGTAAGGCTCATCAGCTTTGCACTATATGCTAATGAAGCACTGATCTTCGGCAAAGGTTTGAGCGACGATGAAGAACCAGACCTCTGGCAAAAAGATCTCACTGGCGCCATTCAGCTATGGATGGATGTAGGCTTACCCACAGAACGAGATATTCGTAAAGCCGCAGGGCGTTCGAAACAAGTGATTGTTGTACTTTACGGCGGACGTATCGCGGATATGTGGTGGACGCAAAACAGCAAGGCATTATTAAAAATCAACAATCTGACAGTCATCAACCTGCCAGACACTCAAGAGCTTGCGAGCATCGCATCACGTAGCATGAATATCAGCTGCACCATTCAAGACGGACAAATCATGCTCGGGCACGATGGCGGTAGCTTTGATATCACACCCGTGACGCTCAAAGAGCCTAGCACCTACT
>DAIDAH010000344.1 GCA_027310735.1 Methylotenera sp.
AACTGCCGACAGCACGGGCATAGCCAAGCTCATTTTTATACCGTAGCGAGTGCCGCGCGCATTTGACCAACTACTGTGTTGTAGCGGTTTGCATCACCGTCTTTAGGTGAACCAAAAATTGCGCTGCCTGCAACAAATGTATCTGCACCAGCACGTGCGATTTCAGCAATATTGGCTGCGTTCACGCCACCATCCACTTCAAGCCAGATTTGACGGCCTGTTTTTTCGTAGTAAGCATCAATGCGTGCACGTGCAAGTTTCAATTTTTCCAAAGTTTCAGGAATGAATTTTTGACCGCCAAAGCCTGGGTTCACAGACATCAATAAAATCATGTCTACTTTATCCATCACATGATCCAAGTAGCTGAGTGATGTTGCTGGGTTAAATACTAAACCAGACTTACAACCTAGTTCACGCACCAAGCTCAAGCTACGATCAATGTGCTCTGAAGCTTCTGGGTGGAAAGTAATGATGTTCGCGCCAGCTTTGGCAAAGTCAGGAATAATGCGATCAACTGGCTTAACCATCAAATGTACGTCAATCAACGCGCCTACTTTTTTTGAAGTTTCGCGAATTGCATCGCAAACTAAAGGTCCAATCGTTAAGTTTGGAACGTAGTGGTTATCCATCACATCAAAGTGAACGATATCAGTGCCAGAGATAATGACGTCTTCAATTTCTTGACCAAGTTTGGCAAAGTTTGCAGAAAGAATACTAGGGGCAATTCTAAAAGTTTTATCCATGACAGAAATCCGTTTTCATTAAGTGTTTGCGAATAATTCCAAATTACCTTCACCACATTACTTGCACTAGGTAACCTTGACTTGTACTAGGCAACCTTGAAAAATGTCGAAAATGGCCGTGCCATATTTCGTTTGAATGTAACTTGAAATAGATACTAAACAGTTATTTTAACTGTATTTCTTGCTTAACATAAGCCAATACCTCAAAATTACACCTATGCAGTTATATGTCATCGGCGTTAACCACACGACCGCACCCATCCAAATACGTGAACATGTTGCTTTTGATAGCGAACATCTAGGTAGCGCATTGCGCGAATTAACCGCTCACGATGTAAGTGAGGCGGCCATTTTATCCACCTGCAACCGCACAGAGCTGTATTGCAGTACAGATAATCCAGCCAAACCACTCGCATGGTTATCGCACTATCACAAACTCGAACAAGACGCGATTCAGCCCTACATCTACACACTGCCGAACGACGAAGCCGTGAAGCATGCATTCAGAGTCGCCTCTGGACTGGACAGCATGGTATTAGGTGAAGCGCAGATTTTAGGCCAGTTCAAACAGTCTGTTAAGCTCGCGCAAGATGCTGGCACACTTGGCACCTTGCTGCACAAGTTATTTCAAAGTACGTTTGAAGTCGCCAAAGAGGTACGCACTAACACCGAGATTGGTTCAAACTCCATCTCCATGGCCGCGGCGGCAGTGAAGCTCGCGCAACGTATTTTTGGCGATATCAGTGAACAAAAAGTATTATTCATTGGCGCAGGTGAAATGATAGAACTATGCGCGGACCACTTTGCCGCGCAGCGTCCAAAAACTATGATGGTAGCTAACCGCTCTATGGAACGCGGCTCGAATCTGGCAGAAAAGATTGGCGGCAAAGCTATACTGTTACAAGACTTGCCTGAACACTTTGCCGAGTTTGATATTGTCATCACCAGTACCGCCAGCCAATTGCCAATTGTAGGCTTAGGTATGGTGGAAAGTGCCATTAAAGCCCGCCGCCACCGCCCGATTTTTATGGTGGATTTAGCCGTACCACGTGACATTGAAGCCGAAGTAGCTGAGCTGGATGACGTGTTTTTATATACGGT
>DAIDAH010000345.1 GCA_027310735.1 Methylotenera sp.
TGATGGTGTTGTGGCGGACATTGTGGGGGAACTAGGTGAATATACAACGCCTTCACCTCCGGGAATATTAATGCCACCAGCGATTGATTTGATTGACGACTCTTGCCTGTATATTAAAGCGCCGATGGATGAAGTAGATGCACCCAAGATTCGCGTTGGGCAGGTTGCCAGAGTTACTTTAGATGCGCTGCCGGGGCAATCGTTACTGGGGCATGTTAAACGTGTTGCACCTTATGTAGTGGCGGTTGAGAAGCAGGCGCGAACTGTGGATGTGGAGGTGTCACTTGATGACTTTAAGGGTAATGTTGGTCGTCAACAACCCTTACTGGTAGGCTACAGCGCGGATGTGGAAATTGTATTAAATAGCCATGACAATGTGTTGCGTATCCCGACCTCTACATTACAGGATGGTACCAAGGTGCTGGTTTACATGCCTGATACCAAGAAGCTAGAGCAGCGCACCATCAAGACGGGTATTACTAATTGGGAATACACCGAAGTGCTTGATGGCTTAAAACAAGGCGACCGCGTAGTGGCTTCGTTAGAGCGTGAGGGTGTAAAAGCAGGCGTTCTGGTGAAACCTGAAGCTGATACAGAATCAGCCAAAGTAAAATAAGGTTGCTTACTTAATGTCAGACGTTAACCAAAGCCTGATAACACTGCGTGGTATCTCACGTACTTTTGCGCTTGGTGATAGTCAAGTTCACGCTTTGCGTAATGTAGACCTTCATGTTTCGCCCGGCGAATATATTGCCGTGATGGGTCCTTCTGGTTCTGGTAAATCTACACTCCTTAATTTACTTGGTTTGCTGGATAGGCCTGATATTGGTACTTATCATCTAGAAGGTCGTGATGTGACCACGCTTAATCCGGATGAGTTGGCAAAAGTGCGTAGTGAACGGATCGGGTTTATTTTTCAGAGTTTTCATCTTGTGCCACGTTTAACTGCTGCTGCGAATATTGAATTGCCGCTAACATTAGCTGGCGTTTCTGCTGACGAGCGAGCCAAACGTGTAGCGCAGGCGCTTAAAGAATACGGTTTGACCGACCGCGCGCAACACCGCCCCAATGAGTTGTCCGGCGGGCAGAGGCAGCGCGTGGCGATTGCTAGAGCTACGGTGCAGCGCCCAGCCGTGCTGCTTGCCGATGAGCCTACAGGTAACCTTGATCGTGTTACCGGTGAAGAGGTGGTGCGCTTACTGGAAGCCCTCAATGCGCAAGGCACTACGCTTGTTATCGTGACGCATGACCCTGCATTAGGTGCGCGCGCAAGGCGTCAAATTAAAATGGAAGACGGCAATATCGTGAGTGACACTATGAACGCGCCGATTACATTGCCTTAAGCGTATATGAAACTCACCGACACATTACGGTATGCGAGTGATGCTGCAACGGGTACACCATTGCGCACTGGTTTATTGATGCTGGCAATGTCGATTGGTGTGGCGGCAGTGGTTATTTTGACTGCACTAGGTGACGGTGCACGGCGTTATGTAGTGGATGAGTTTTCTTCAATCGGCAGCAATCTGGTGATTGTGCTGCCAGGTCGTTCGGAAACCCGCGGTTTTAATCCGGCGAATCTCATTACCAGTACGCCTAGAGATTTAACCGTGAATGATGCTTCGGCCTTGCTTAGGCTTACTGGCGTAGAGCGTGTTGCGCCGATTTTGGTTGCGACGACTGAAATTAACGCTGCCGGTAAATTGCGCGAGGCTATGTTGCTAGGGACAAATGATGAGTACATCAAAGTACGTCAACAAAAAGTAGCGCTTGGGCGATTTCTGTCTAAAGGGGATTTAGGTAATGGCGGTGCTGAGGTGGTGCTGGGC
>DAIDAH010000346.1 GCA_027310735.1 Methylotenera sp.
CTTTTGCCAAATCCTCAAAGGCAATCTCGTCATCAGCCAAGGCAGACACTTGCTCATTCATGATTCACTCCTAAAACGCATGCACTATCTCGAATAAAAAATTATTAAAGGTTTCTTTTGATCGCAAACTCATAGAAATCTGGCAATCAGCTTAGTTAAAATTACCATCGTTTATTGTCTGGCGTATCAAGCAAAGGTCTTAATTTAAGAGCGATTGCTTCTCGCGCACGGAATATACGTGATCGCACTGTACCTATTGGACAGTTCATAATTGTAGAAATATCTTCATAGCTTAACCCTTCGATTTCTCGCAAGGTAATCGCGGTACGTAACTCATCAGGCAAGCTGGCAACCGTATCATTCACCGTTTGCGCAATTTCTTTGGTCATCAGTGCGGTTTCTGGTGTTTCCATCGTGCGAAGCTCACCACCATCTTCAAAATTCTCGGCATCTTCAATTTCAATGTCATTACTTACTGTAGGCCGACGCCCCATTGAAACCAAATAATTTTTCGCGGTATTGATGCCAATGCGGTACAGCCAAGTGTAAAAAGCACTGTCACCACGAAAGTTAGGTAAAGCCCGATAAGCCTTGATGAAGGATTCTTGCACCACATCTTCAATTTCAGCCTGATCGCGTATCATGCGTGATAACAAACGACCCAACTTACGCTGATACTTATCAACCAACATGCCAAAGGCGCGCTTATCCCCACGCTGCGCGCGCAATACTAATTCCTGATCAATCTCTCGATTTCCGGGTGCTGGAGTAACGGCCACTTCGCTCAAATTCCCTATCGGTTTTCTGTCATAAATTACTTCACTGATTAATAGTTCAACAGAACTTTTTTCACCAGTAGAAGTATAACCTTGCGAAGCAGGTTGCACGAAGCTAAATTGCGCCAACTCTCGTATTTTACTTGTATGTATGATCACGCTTCCTCCTAACCTTTGTTACAAATCAATTATTCAATTTTCACGTCAAACTACTATCTATAATGTCGGGTTGTTAACTGTTATTACGCTCTTAATTACAAGATGACTATTGCCTTTTAACAAGACAGCGATACACTCTCATAAGTTCCATAAAATCCATTTACTCATAACTCTTCATCCTCGAAAAAAAGGATATCTAAACACTATGCAACAATTTGACGTTCTGATTATTGGTAGCGGATTAGCCGGCTTATCACTGGCTCTACGCACCGCAGCACACAAAAAAGTTTGCATGGTGAGTAAACGCACGATTAACGACAGCGCAAGCAATTGGGCGCAAGGCGGTATTGCGGCCGTTCTAAATGATGCCGACACGATTGAAGCGCACATTCAGGACACGCTGATTGCTGGCGCCGGCCTGTGTGATGAAGCCGTCACAAAACTAGTCGTAGAACAAGGGGAGCAGGCAGTCAATTGGTTAATTGAACAAGGTGTACATTTCACACGAGAATCCGACAATAGCGGCTACCATCTAACACGTGAAGGCGGCCACAGCCATCGCCGCGTAATTCATTCAGCGGATGCCACAGGCCATGCCGTACAGACCACACTTTCAGAAAAAGTACGCCAGCACCCCAATATTACACTGCTAGAAAACCATATCGCCGTAGACTTAATCACCACACGTAAAGTCACTGACACAAAAGCACAACTCTCGGATAGCAATGCCTGCCTAGGCGCATATGTCTTAGATAACAGCACTGGTAAGGTAATTACGATTGCCGCTCAAAATACTGTTTTAGCTACAGGTGGCGCAGGTAAAGTTTACCTTTACACTACGAACCCAGATATCAGCACTGGCGATGGCATCGCCATGGCTTGGCG
>DAIDAH010000347.1 GCA_027310735.1 Methylotenera sp.
GGGTGCTTGGGCATGGGCGACTGTGCTGACGTGTGCGACTTTGGCTCCATCAGCATGAATAAATTTGGTTTACCTGTAGTAGATGCCAGCAAATGCACAGCCTGTAATGACTGTGTAGACATCTGCCCAAAAGATTTATTTTCGCTACAACCTGTGAGCCATAAATTATGGGTGGCTTGCAAGAGTCTAGCTAACGGCGATGATGCCGAAGCCGTATGTGAAGTGGCCTGCACTGGCTGCGCACGTTGCTCGGTTGATGCGCCAGAAGGTTTAATTAGAATTCAAAGTAATCTCGCAGTGATCGACTACGCCCAAAATGCGCTGTCGTCACAAACCCCTACCGAACGCTGCCCGACTGGGGCCATCGTCTGGCTGGATGATATGAAGGGCGCCATACGTGGCAAGTCAGCCCGAAAAATCGTGAGGCAGCAAGCGCTGCCCATCCTCTCAGAAGCGTAAGGAGATCGTAATGTTTAACAAGTTGTTGAAAGAGTTCCACTTGGTGGAACTCGGTACCGGCGCACGCGCAGAAAAGCAAACTTTCAAGTACCCTGGTGTACGTGATGCCATAGACGGCAATACCGCCGTGATTATGGTGGAGCGCGAAGCTTCGGATGCAGCAGGCGCATACCCGATTACACCTTCCACACAAATGGGCGAATACTGGTCTGAAGCAGTATCCAACGGCCATGTAAATCTTTCCGGCCGTCCGCTGATTTTTGTAGAACCAGAATCAGAACACGCTGCGGCTGGTGTGACAGCAGGCATGGCAATGACCGGCTTGCGTGCGGTGAATTTCACTTCATCGCAAGGTGCTGCATTCATGCACGAATCGCTCTACGCCGCAGTTGGCAAGCGTTTGCCATATGTGCTTAATGTAGGCTGCCGCGCCATCACCAAAGCCACACTCAACGTACACTGTTCTCACGATGACTACCACTGCATGGACGACACCGGATTTATACAGGTGCTAGGTCGCAGTGCGCAGGAAGCTTGCGACTTGAACATGATCATCCGCAAAACTGCCGAATTATCACTGACACCAGCCATCAACGCGATGGACGGCTTTTTAACCACGCACCTGATTGAACCAGTGTTAGTGCCAGAAAAAGGCTTAATCGCTGAATACTTGGGTCGCCCTGACGACATCATAGACACACCAACCCCAGCACAACGCCTGCTCTATGGTGAAAAACGCCGCCGTATTCCAGCAACCTTTGACGTAGATAATCCAATGTCTACTGGCGGTGTGCAGAATCAGGACGCCTACATGCAGGCAGTTGCCGCACAGCGCCCATATTTCTTTGACCACATCGAAGATATATTTGACCGCAACGCACAGGAGTTTTACGACCTGACAGGCCGCCGTTATGCACGTGTCATGGAATACAAAATGGACGATGCCGAATATGCCATCGTTGGTCAGGGCAGTATGTGTATTCAAGCGCAAGCCGTGGCAGATTACTTGCGTGAAACACGCAAAATAAAAGTGGGCGTGGTATCTATCGTCATGTTCAGACCATTCCCCGGTGACCTATTAGGTGCACTACTCAAGGGCTGCAAGGGCGTAGCTGTGCTGGAACGCACAGACCAACCGCTAGCTGAAGACTTGCCACTGATGCGCGAAACCCGCGCCACATTGAGCAAGTGTATGGAGAATGGCGCTTATAAAGACGGCGACCTGCCATACCCAACTTACGCCAGCTACAAAGGCGCAGAAATGCCGCGCCTATACTCAGGCTGCTACGGTTTAGGTT
>DAIDAH010000348.1 GCA_027310735.1 Methylotenera sp.
GTATATGGGTGCGAAAACGTGTGCGCTGCCACTCTAAATCACCTGTAAGCCTAAAGTAATCTAAACCAGTTTCACCAATTGCGATTACTTTTGGATGATCAGCCAGCGCTAGCAATCCATCAACTGTCGGCTCCTCAATGTTTTCATAATCAGGATGTACGCCAACAGAGGCATAAAAATTATCATTGGTTTCAGCCAATGCCAATACTTGAGGGAAATCTGGCAGCGTCACTGAAATGCATAGCGCATGCCCTACTTTGTTATTTTGCATTGCCTGCTTGATTGCAGGTAAGTTTTCTAAAAGTTCGGGGAAATTGAGATGGCAGTGAGAATCAACAAGCATAAAAGTCTTATAAAAATTACATAGTATGTGTAGGACGAGAGGATTTTAATGCACTCCCCAATAGCCCTTCTATTTTATGGCGTGCTTCTTGTCCGCCATCTTTCTCACTAAACTGCACACCTATGCCTTGTGGCCGGTTACCCTGAGTCGTTGGTGTAACCCAAACTATCTGACCAACCACTTTTAATTTAAGTGGATCATCAATCAGGCTTAATAACATGAAAATTTCTTCGCCGACTTTAAATGGCTTATTGGTGGGTATAAATAAACCACCACCCTTTACAAATGGCATATAGGCAGCATAGAGGGCTGCTTTTTCTTTAATGGCGAGTGACAAAACACCTGGTTTAGGTATGTTTGCATTTTTATTATCATCTACTGAATCTTCAGCCATATTGTGTCTTTACCTGTTCGAAAGTATATTGTGGCTACTTAGCTTGAAAAATACGTGTGTATTCAAGCAATAAACACTCCATTTGCAACTCATGGTTTAATGGATGTAAGGCCAGCTTGCGAAGCTCATCAATCTTTTTTTGTAGTTCAAATAACCGACTCAAGTTTACCTTTTCAGCCAGCACTTGCAAAGCCTTTGTATGTTGCAAATGATAACGCAATTGCTGCCCTAGTCGCATTGCCACAATATCATAAATCCATTTCTGGAGCGCGATAATGCCAGCTTCCACCGAATTGGCAATCAATATGGGCGCTGCAACATGCGGCTCAAGCTTATGGCCTTGCGCAAGATTACGCCACACATCTGCTAACTGATTGAACTGTGCTTGCTCATTGAATACTTTAATCGGAGAACTATCAAAATAAGCTAATTGTTGCGGTGCATTTGATACGCCCTGTTCCCCCAACCAAGCCAGTGCTTGAGTTTCATCTGGAATGGGCATATTTATTTTTTGGCAACGACTTATAATTGTCGGCAATAAACGCTGCAACTGGTGTGAAACCAATATAAAAATAACGCCTGCAGCAGGCTCTTCCAGCATTTTAAGCAACGCATTGGCTGATGCTATATTGAGTGCCTCAGCCGGATGAATAACAACAATACGCGAGCCATTATTACGATGACTAGATAGGCTTAAAAACCCACTAAGCTCACGAATTTGTGAAACTGAAATTTGTGTTTTTTTCTTGGTTTTCTTTGTAGGTGCTGAATCACTTTCAGGCTCATCATCTTGTTCAGGACTAAGCAGACGGAAATCCGGATGGCTATTATCAGCAAACCAATTACAGCTTGAACAAACACCACAAGCATGGCCAGTCTCATTTTTATCAGCGCAGAGTTGCGCTTGGCTGAAGCTACGCGCAAAATCATATTTGCCAATACCAGAACGCCCGTGTAGTAATAATGCATGAGGCAAGCGTTGACCGGCCTGATTAAGAT
>DAIDAH010000349.1 GCA_027310735.1 Methylotenera sp.
GACCTGTGAGAGTAACGTAGTCGGAATTTGGATAAATGGCACGCCTCGCAAATAAGTTGCTGCGGCATATCCAGTTAAATCACCAATTACACCGCCACCAAGAGCAATAAGCGTAGTAGTGCGCTCGCACCGACTCTCTAACAAGGCACTGTATATCTTATTGAGCGTCTCAGCATTCTTATATGCCTCACCATCAGGCAGAATGATAGGTGTCACTTGAACACCAGCGGCTTGTAACGACTGACTCAATATATCCAGATAAAGTGGCGCAACCGTTGTGTTGGTCACTATAGCGACATGTTTACGCTTGAGATATGGCAAGATAAGACTTGCATCTGAAATTAAATTTCGTCCTATGTGTATAGGATAACTTCTATTTGCTAACTCTACTTTTAATGTCTGCATATCAATGTTTTGCCTAATATTTAGTTAACCTGATTCAATTAAGTGGCGTTTCCATATTTTTTATTTTTAGCAACTTCTGCTCAATGTAATTTGTTATGTCTGCTGCTGACTGCGGCCCCGTGTCTACAATACAGTCAGCCAGCTCTGTATAAATTGGATCACGCTCAACATACAGCTGCTCAAGCTTCTGTTTAATATTGCCACCCTGCAATAACGGACGCGTTTTATCATTACGTGTACGAAGCCATAAATCATGAACATTAGCGCGCAGGTAAATCACTTTGCCATTATTTTTTAAAAATTTACGATTTTCAGGTAACAATACGGCTCCACCACCTGTCGCCATTACAATATTATCAAGCTGGCTTAACTCTTCAATAATGGATGCTTCACGTCGACGAAAACCCTCTACACCTTCAAGCTCAAAAATGAGTGGGATTTTCACACCCGTTTTAAGCTCTATTTCATGATCTGAGTCATAAAAAACCATTCCCATTTGCTTAGCAAGCAAACGCCCAATCGTGGTTTTACCAGCACCCATCAATCCTATAAAAAAAATATTATTCAATTTTGCTTACCTTGTTTTCTAAAAATACGCTTCATATCAAGAGGCTTCGCTTACTTAACCCCAATAAAATATAGGTTTGGAAAACAAAATGCCCATCACAACAATGATGGGCATTTTATGACAATCTTGAATGTCTGTCAGATTTTGCTAATTGCAATCACGCATTAGCCATCTTCCATAAATTTGAGTGCCCTAAATATTTAACGCAATCCTAAATTTTCATCCATTATTTTAGGTGTGATGAATATAAGCAACTCCGTCTTATTGTTTTGCTTTGTTTTACGTTTAAACAAGTTCCCCATGATAGGCAAGTCCCCGAAAAATGGCACTTTATCTACATCATCACGCACAGTCTGTTCAAAAATCCCACCTAACACTGCTGTTTCTCCGTTACCAACAAGCACCTGTGTATTAATATTCTTCGTTTCTATTGATGGCACACCGTTAAATATCTGGCCTACGCTATCTTTACGCACATCTAGTTCCATAATAATCTTATCATCAGGCGTAATTTGAGGAGTCACCTCTAAACTTAACACTGCAGACTTAAATGCCACATTTGTTGAGCCACTACTAGATGCTTGTAAATATGGAATTTCTGTACCTGCAGCAATTTTTGCTTTATGTTGATTCGCTGTAATTACCCGCGGACTAGAAACAACTTTGCCTCGCTTATCGGACTCCATTGCGGTTAACTCCAAATTCAACAACAATCCTGCAGAGACGCTATAAATACTATATGCCAGCG
>DAIDAH010000034.1 GCA_027310735.1 Methylotenera sp.
GTTTGACAGTAGCATTAATGAGCTGGTTAAAGATGTTCATCAGAATTTAATTGTTGACTTGCAAGGGCTGGCTAAAGACGTCAATGTGCCTGATTTAACGACTCATTTAGATCATGCCATCGGTGCGTGTGAATGTTTAGATACGACACTAGACCTTTTATTAAGCGAACGTCAGCGGCAATGGCAACGCAGTGGTCACCATGTGCAAGCTGCAATGCAAGAATTTAATAGTACTTTAACCGAACTTTCTTCTACGCTGATTGAAAAAGATTTGTTCGAGCGCCAAAGCAAAGTGCTGGAGCGCATTATTCTGTCTCATGAGAGCATCACGCATTGGAAAGAGTTTGTGCAGGAGATTCTGTCTGACTTTCATGAAATATTTCCATTCAATTTTTTCTATATAGCCTTTGCTGAAGAACATGGACTCTCGCTTTTTCTCTATTATCTTGGCAGTTATTCCGATGAAATAAAAAAAACAGCGCGAGATATGTTGTCTAGAAAAATGCTTGCCAGTCTGAACCTTCCCAGTGATTCGTTATTGGATGTTGAGGAGTTTATTGTCAAGCCGAGTAGTGAGTGTAGCCAGATTGACGATGTGCGTATGATCACTGTAGCTGTGCCTGAGCACACGCCAAAACTGGCAGGCTTATTGGGCGTAGCTTACGTTTCAAGCGGTGAACTCACGCAACGGGAAGAAAGTGTCGTTCGCAGCATTTTATCGGTGATGGTGATGGTCGTTGGTTCCAGTAAAGTGTTGTCGCGTACGTTGGGCGAGCTGGAGTATTACTCTATGCACGACCCTTTGACCGGGCTTTATAATCGACGCCACTTTAATAATATCCTGACATACGAGTTTGGTCGCTCGGAGCGGCATAACCATGAGTTTTCATTACTGCTACTTGATCTTGATGATTTCAAAGATATTAATGATTCCTATGGGCATCCTACAGGTGACAATGCGCTATGTGGCGTAACTGAAATATTAAGAGAGCATATACGCAAGGGAGATTTAGCCGCACGTATCGGCGGTGATGAGTTTGCTGTGATTTTAATGGAAACAGGACGGGATGGTGCCATCAGAGTGGCAGAGTCGTTAGCTAAAGCATTACGTGAACGTGTGTTTACCGCACCAGATGGAAAACATTATCATTTAACGGTTTCAGTCGGCATCGCTACTTATCCCGCGGATGGTTTGAATGAATCTGATTTGATGGCTGGTGCTGATGTAGCGATGTTTCAAGCTAAGGAAATGGGTAAGAACAGCACCTGTACACTTGATACGTTGAAGGATCGTATCGAAATCAATCGTAATACGCGAGACTATACTGAAAAACTCCGCACGGCTTTAGAACAAGATCGCATCATTCCGTACTACCACAATATTGTTAATTGCCAGACAGGAGAGTTGTTTGCCTGCGAAACACTGGCTAGACTCATTGAGCCAGATGGTGAGGTTATTTCTGCCGGCGTTTTCATTGAGGCTATCGAAAAGTATGGCATGGGGCGTGAGCTTGACCGCATTATGATCAATAAAGCGTTGCAAGCAAAACGTCAGTTGATGGAGGCTGACTCATCAGGAATAAAAGTGTTTCTCAATCTGTCCGCGCAGGAAATTCAAGGTCGAGGCATCTTGGGCTATGCCGAAGAGCTATGTAATACATTGGAGATTAAGCCTGAGTCTATTGTTTTCGAAATATTGGAGCGTGATGCTATTGGCGATATGACTAATATGCGTAAGTTCCTGACTAATCTGCGGCAAAAGGGGTTTGCTTTTGCCTTGGATGATTTCGGTAGTGGCTACAACTCATTTCATTACTTACGTGAATTGCATTTTGAGTATGTCAAAATAGATGGTGCTTTTGTACGCAATATTATTAACTCCAAGATAGATTGTGCATTGGTACATAACCTATCCAGACTCTGTCAGGATATCGGTACATCCACTGTAGCCGAGTTTGTTGAGAATCAGGCAATTTATGATGCTTTAAAAGATATGGGTATTAATTATGCTCAGGGATTCCACATTAGCCTGCCTACACGTGAAATGCCTACTGGAAGAAAGTAACTCGCTTGTTTGCGCAAATGCTTTTGACGGTTATTTCTCGCTGGAATAGCCAATCAAACCTAATAATGCCCTGACTAGTCCGTAAGCAATCCATGAAATAAAGCGTTTGGCGATGTTGCCTCTAGCCCATTCCTGATGGGAGATGAAGTAAGCACCTTCATTCATTGAGGATATGATGCTTGCGCGTAACTCATCTGCAAAGTGAGCGTTCTGCACCAGAATGTTGGCCTCATGACCTAACAGTAAGCTGAATGGGTCGATGTTGGAAGAACCTACTGTTGCCCAATGGCGATCAATTACGGCAACTTTGCTATGCATAAAGCTTTTGCGATATTCGTAAATCTCAATACCATTTTTTAAAAACACACTGTAGAAAGCATGTGTTGCAAACATTAAAAAATACTCCCTACGTCCTTGTAGCAGCAGTTTAACGCTTACCCCGCGTTGGGCAGCATCTATCAGCGCTTTTCTGAATTTTCTACCAGGCACAAAGTAAGCATTGGCGAGAATGATTTCAGATTTTGCATGTTGAATTGCCGATAAATAGGCTTGCTCGATATCACGCCTATGCAATAGGTTATCTCTCACCACGAATGCCGCTTTTATATTATAGGCACTGGCTTGACTGATGTGATGTAAGGGGAAATGAGGGGCAGGTTTTCTTATTGTGGTCATCGCATGTTGCAAATGTGCCCATGCAATGCGTCGCCATAAATTGTGTACGCTAGCAGCAATAATGGGTAATAGCGCACCTTCGACGCGTACTGCATAGTCGATGCGTGGCGGCGCATTGTGAGGTACGTGATAGTCATCAATAATATTAATGCCGCCGACAAAGCCAATAGTATTATCAATTACCGCAACTTTACGATGCAAACGGCGTAAACGTGATTTTTTTAGTGTCCACGGTGATATCTTTGGTCGGTAAAATATCACATGTACGCCTGCGGTTTCTAGCTCATGTACATAGTCTTTGGATAGATCTTTACAGCCAAAACCATCGAGTAGCACATTTACGTTTACGCCACGCTGCGCCGCTAGTTTAAGTGCATGGCCTATACGTTGTCCAGTCTCATCTGCTTCATAAATATAGGTTTGTAAGTAGACTTCATGTTCAGCATTTTCAATGGCAGCCTCCAGCGCTGGAAAGTACTCAGCACCGTTTCGTAGTAACTTGATTTGATTGCCGCTAATAAAGTGAGTCATGTTTTACTAGGTTTGCTGTTAACATTGCATGATCTGAGACTTTCAGAAAATTGGTGCCTGAATGTACTTCAGCGTGTTTGATTTGAAAGCCACGTACATAGATACGATCTAACCTTAATATTGGCAACCAAGAAGGAAAACTGCGTGCAGGCTTGCCGGTATGTTGTTCAAATACTTCATGCATTTGCAAACTTTCAGCAAAAATTCGTCCAGTACGCATGCCCCAATCGTTAAAGTCTCCGGCAATAATTAATGGTGCTTGCGCTGGCACATGTTGCCGAATGTAGTCAGCGACTACCAATAATTGCTCTCGCCGCCATTGTGCAAATAAACCAAGATGCACACAAATCGAATGTAGTGGTGCACTCCATTGTGGAATTTCAATTTCACAATGCAGCATGCCTCGCTCCTCAGAGCTATGAGCGGAAATGTCAATGTTGGTGGTGTTAATGATTGGAAATTTTGACAGTAGGGCGTTGCCGTGATGCCCTGCAGGATATACCGAGTTTTTTCCATATGCGTAATCAGGCCAAACTGCTTCAGCTAAATACTCAGCCTGACCTGTTACGGGCCAAGCCGCGAAACGTTTGCTGTGCTGAGCATGTGCATCGCGAACTTCTTGCAAAAATACGACATCGGCTTTTAACTTTCGTAATAAATCACGCTGATGATGTAAGGCAAAGCGGGCGTTAAAGTGGGTAACGCCTTTGTGAATATTGAATGTAGCTATATTTAGCGTGTTATGCAAACTGATTTTGCCTATATTTTATGTGGTTAAAAAGGGCTCGCCAATGATAAAGCTAGATCAGATGCAATACTAGGCTATGTACAAGGTTAGTTTCTGGCAAATGAAACATGAAAATTTTCGACACCATTAAATTGTGAGAGTTTCTGTGAGATTTCAGGAATAGACAGTTCAGATTGTCTTTGTTGCGAGATAGCAGCAAAGCTCCATTCAGCCTTTCCTTGATTTGATTGAATCATAAATGTACCTTTTGCGATGGCGTAGCCGTATTGGGATAAGGCTTTTTGCAGTTCCTGCTCAGTTGGCTCAAATCCTTGTTGGTAGGTTAGCGCAATGGAGATTGCATGGCGCGCAGGCAGCCAGTTTTCTAATTTTGTAATCCACATCATGACTAGCGCAGATAAGACTGATAGTAATATGGCTGCACCATAAAAACCTACGCCTACCAGTACGCCTATCGTCGAGGCCAGCCAGATGGATGCTGCGGTAGTGAGTCCGCTGATAGTAAAGCCTTCTTTAATAATAACGCCGGAACAAAGAAAACCAATTCCCGTAACAATACCTTGAATGACTCTTGTCACATCTGGGTTGGACGGCAATTTTGAGTGACCACCAAACCATAACTCAGGATAGCCTACGATGACGGTTAATCCTGCAGATGCTAAGCAGACCAGTCCATAAGTGCGCATGCCTGCGGCTCGGCCATGATAAGAGCGTTCGTAGCCAACTAGCAGCCCAAGAAAAAGTGCACCCAGTAAGTTCATGAAAATGACAATGTTGGCTTCAACCATTGGTAAAGACCAGTAGGCTGCTAATGATTGCTCTGAAAGTAATGTCATATGCTGCTCTAAATGTTGTTGTTATGCGCTAACATAATAACTCAACTTTACGTCGATCAAAAATCATGAGCCAGCATCATCTCAAGCCTTTATTTGCACCTAAATCAGTGGCTGTATTTGGGGCTAGTGACCGCATAGACGCTGTTGGTCAAATCGTGTTTCAGAACATGCTGCAAAGCGGTTATCAGGGCACCCTTTATCCGATCAATCCGATGCGCGCTGAGGTGCAGGGCTGCAAGGCTTATACCTCAATCGCAGATATTGTCGAGCCCGTTGAACTGGCCGTGATTGCAACGCCAGCGCAGACTGTGCCAGACATAATTGAAGAATGTGGTAAGCATAATGTTAAAGCGGCCATCATTATTACGGCAGGTTTTGGCGAAGCGGGTGAAGAGGGGAAGGCTTTGGAGCATGCCGTGCTGGAGAATGCGAAGCGCTATGGCATTCGTTTAATCGGCCCAAATTGCCTAGGTGTCATGCGCCCAGCTATAGGTTTGAATGCTACCTTTAACAAGGGTAGTGCTATTGCAGGCAACCTTGCATTTATTTCACAATCAGGTGCGTTGTGTACGGCAATTCTGGACTGGGCACAATCCAGCGGCATTGGTTTTTCTAGTGTAATCTCCATGGGGTCTTCTGTAGATGTGGATTTTGGCGAGATTCTGGATTATTTAATTTCAGATACAAAAACGCATAGTATTCTGCTGTATATCGAAGGTATCCGTAATGCACGCAGTTTTATGAGTGCGATTCGTGCTGCGGCACGTATCAAACCAGTGATTCTGGTTAAGGTTGGGCGTCACCCTGTAGCATCTAAAGCGGCGATGTCACATACGGCATCGCTAGTAGGTTCAGATGATGCTTTTGAGGCTGCTGTGCGTCGTGCCGGTGTGGTTCGAGTGCAATCTGTTACCCAGTTATTCTCGGCCGCTAAAGCGCTCTCTTGTGGTTTTCACCCGACTGGAGACAGGCTCGCAATTGTCACTAATGGTGGAGGTCCTGGTGTGATGGCGACAGATTGCGCCGCTGATCTTGGCTTGGTGATGGCAAGTTTGTCTGATGTGACCATGGAAAAGCTCAATCAGGCATTGCCATCTACATGGTCACACGGTAATCCGGTAGACATTATTGGGGATGCTCAGGCAGACCGTTACCAGAGTGCAGTGCGGGCCTGTCTGGAAGATCCTAATGTTGATGGTGTGTTGACTATTCTAACGCCACAGGCCATGACTAAGCCTTTGGAAGCGGCTAACATCGTAATCGAGTTATCTAGCAAGTACAATAAACCGTTGATTACCTCATGGATGGGCGGTGACCAAGTTACTGCTTCCCGTGCCGCATTTAAAAAGTCAAGAATTCCAACATTTAGAACACCAGAGCCAGCAGTTGAGGTTTTTTCTTATCTGTCCGCTTACCACAAAAATCAGAAACTCCTAATGCAAGTGCCGGGGCCATTGTCTCATCATCTGGAACCGGACGTAGAGGGTGCTCGGATGGTGATTGAAGGCGCGTTACAGGAAAGGCGTAAGGTGTTAAGTGAGATGGAGTCAAAGGCCTTATTGTCTGCATTTCATATACCAGTCGCGCAAACGATGGTAGCGCACTCCCCAAATGAGGCTTTGCTGATTGCGCAGCAGTTAGGCTTCCCAGTGGCGATGAAAGTCAACTCGCCAGATATTACACACAAGTCAGATGCGGGTGGTGTGCTGCTTAATTTGACAAATGCGCAAGCGGTACGTGCGGCATATCATGAAATTATGGAGAACGTAAAACTTAACCGTCCTGATGCGCATATGGATGGCATATCTATCCAGCCGATGATAGTAAAACCAAATGGACGAGAACTCATGGTTGGCGTGACCAATGACCCTGTGTTTGGACCCGTGATTACTTTTGGTGCCGGCGGTACTACTGTCGAGGTGATGGGTGATCGCTCCGTGACATTACCACCTCTGAACTCGTTCCTAGTGAAAGATCTTATTCAGGGTACACATGTTTCCAGAATGCTCGGCGCATTCCGTCATATGCAGCCAGCAGATATGGATGCATTGGAAAGTGTGTTACTACGCGTATCAGAAATGGTATGTGAGCTGCCTATGCTCATGGAAATGGATATTAACCCTCTGATTCTGGATGAAAATGGCGCATTAGCTGCTGATGCACGTGTGGTAGTCGATTTTCGTCTACCGGGCGCTGACCGCTATGCACACATGGCAATATATCCATACCCAACGCATATGGTGAGCAACTGGCAATTGGCTGATGGTACAGATGTGTTGATTCGACCTATTCGCCCTGAAGATGCCGCGCTCTCACAGGATTTTGTGCGCCATCTATCTGAAGAATCACGATATTTCCGTTTTATGAATAGTGTGCATGAATTGAGTGACGCTATGTTAGTGCGCTTTACACAAATTGATTACAGCCGTGAAATGGCGCTGATTGCCGTCACTGAAGATGAACATAAAAATGAAATTGAGTTGGGTGTGACACGCTATGCAATTAACCCTGATGGTGAAAGCTGCGAGTTTGCCTTAGTGGTTGCTGACAGCATGCGCGGCAAGGGGCTTGGTCATAAGTTGTTGACTTTGTTGATGGATGCTGCGCGCATTGCAGGGTTAAAAACAATGGAGGGTGAAGTGATAAAGAGTAATGCTAGCATGTTGAAGTTAATGACCCGTCTTGGCTTTAGTATTGAATCCGATCCGGATGATGACGCGCTGAAGTTTGTGCGTAAAGTGTTGTAAGTCGTACTTTAACTTCCTAAGACCTCTGTTTAATTATGCGAACCGCCTACATCACACATCCTGACTGCCTCAAGCACGATAATGGGGCAGATCATCCTGAAAGCCCTGAACGCATTCATGCAATTAAGGATCAACTTATTGCCTCTGGCATACTGGATTTTCTTACTCATTATGAAGCACCCGAAGCCAGTAAAGAGGCTTTGGCACGTGCCCATACGATGGAATATATTGATAAGGTATTTAGTCTGGCGCCTCAAGCTGGCCTTGTACACATGGATGATGATACTGCGATGAATCCATACAGCCTGAGTGCGGCTTTGCATGCAGCTGGCGCGGTGATGCGGGGGGTTGATTTAGTCATGTCCGGTGAAATGCAAAATGCTTTCTGTAACATTCGACCGCCAGGGCATCATGCCGGGCGAGGCAGTGCGGCAGGTTTTTGTATTTTTAATAATGTGGCCGTGGCAGCTATGCATGCTTTAGAGCATCATGGTCTACAACGCGTTGCAATTGCAGATTTTGACGTACATCACGGCAATGGCACAGAAGACATTGTGCATGACGACCCACGCGTGATGCTGTGCTCAACGTTTAGGCATCCTTACTATCCCTATAACGGTATTGATACTGGCAACGAGCATATTATTAATGTCCCTCTTGCTGCTGGTAGTAGCGGTGCGGAGTTTCGGGAGGCTGTTACAA
Source organism: Methylotenera sp. (assembly GCA_027310735.1). Classification (GTDB taxonomy): domain Bacteria; phylum Pseudomonadota; class Gammaproteobacteria; order Burkholderiales; family Methylophilaceae; genus Methylotenera. Next base: position 8,305 of record DAIDAH010000034.1, read on the forward strand.
ATAAATGGCTGCCTGCCTTGGATCGTTTTCAGCCACAATTGATACTGATTTCAGCAGGCTTTGATGCACATTGGGAAGATGATATGGGGGGATTGGCTTTACGTGAGGCCGATTACTTTTGGGTGACAGAAATACTGAAAGGTGTTGCCAAGCAGCATGCCGATAATCGTATTGTGTCTGCGCTTGAAGGTGGCTACGCTTTGCATGCATTGGGACGTAGTGTGATGATGCACATCAAAAGCTTAAGTGGGCTTTGAATCAATATGCAATGCTAGTATTGTTAGATGAGTTCTGGTAATTAACGCACTGTTTTAAGTCATTCTGCACATCAAAGATGCGTATAACGTTGCTAATACTGCTTTTTAAACAATCTTTCATCTTGCCTACAAGGCAATACCAGAGTAGTTCTTAGGTTTTTTTATCATTTAAACTTCACAATCTAGCCATTAAATTGTCATTGGCACGGCTTATGCTGGTTGATAGGTGCAATATCCTTATTGCGCTGTAATTTGATGACTAGGAGGTTCAAAATGAAATCTTTATCTCAACGAACGTCGTTATTACTGGGTGTAGTGTTGTCGGTGGGGGCGCTGACAGTATTTGCTAAAATGAGCCCTGTAGCTGACATTCATGCCAGCGTAGTTTCAAAGGCAGCACAAAGTAAAAATGGTGTTATTTTAGTATTGACCAAGCGCGGTCCCATTGCAGCACAAGCCGCTTATTTGTTGTTAGCGCAAATCAAGCAAAACGAAGGTTTTTCACCTTTGTTTATGGCGGTAGAAGATGATAAAGCATCTGATTATATGCAGGCTTTATCGTTGCCAGATGAGTCGTTGCCTGCTGTGATTTTTTTCAACAAATCAGGTGTAGAGCTAGTTCGCGTAGTGGCAGCTAAATCTGCGATGATTAAAGCGGTGCAAGTACAAAATCATGCTGATTAATATGGCTTACTTGAGCCAGTAGGGCAGCAAGTAACAAGTACATTACTTCCTGCCTTACTTTTAAAGTACGCTATCCATTCACAACTTCTCTGGTATCAATCTCATCAAAAGGGCTACTGAGCATCCTGAGCAGATATTCGATATCAATCTCTTGTATCAGTAATTTACCATCATTTGCTTTAATGATTTGTTTAATTAAGCTGCCGCGACTATCTGATGTAAGTGGCGTGGTGCTTACTTGATCCCTATTGAATTCTGCCACAGAATGTAGAGCACTAATCAGCAGGCCGACTTTATGTTGACCGTAGTTAATCACCACTACTTGGCTGCTACTATCTCGCTTGGAAGGAACACCACTGAGCAAGTAACCAAGATCAAATACCCATGCATAAGCATGATCTTCGCTTTCATGTTGTATTGCTAATACACCTACACGCTCAGAGCGACTACCCATTGAAACTGGGGAAATTTCAGATGCAGCCAGTGCCTCTAGTACGTGTTCAGCCTCAATCGCAAACAAGCCACCGTCAATAAAGAATGTGGCAAACTCCAATCCACCAGAGTGGATATTTGAGGTTTCAATAATTGATGCAGTGTTATTGCCAGCAACACTGCGCTCACGTACTTCACCAAAGGAGTCAAAAACTACGGCAATGACATCCTCTTTGTATCCATCATTAACTTTAAATTCTCGATAGCCATTTGATGCGCTACAGCCCATGATCTGATAATGATTATCGTGAGTCACAATGCACGAAGCACTTTTACCATTTGGTAGTGCTAATAGATTCGCATCAATCTCCAGAGTAGTGCCCACTGGACGAGTAGGATCTGTGCTCGAAATGATTTTAGCTTGCCGATCAATGTAAAAAGCACTCATGGATTCTTTTTCGGCAATTCCTCCTTGTAACATTGCAAAGAATTCGTTTGCAGAATCAAATACAATGCCAACGCCACCAACAACGGTAGCGCTATCCGGCGCCATGATTGCCGCATGATAGATATATGTCGGTGCGCCATCATACAGTGCATCTGGCCTAAAAGGAGGCACATAATATTGCTGATCTGTTTTTAAGGACATTACCTTCGCTAGCGTATCCTGATCAATTTCTCTGCCGATAATCGAACCATTAATTTCATCGTTTGGATTGGTACTCGCAATGATCTTACCTGTGTTGTCATAAACAAAAATGCGCGTGTAAACGGTATAGAGTTTATTGATGTACTCCAAGATATCGGTAATATGGCCTACGGTGTTAGTGTCCATGTGTGGAGCCGCAAATGCTGTTCTTAACTCTGGCGTTACAGCCCACCAGCGGCAATCATCTGAACGTTCGTATAAATTGCGGTCTAGAAGGTCTACCAGCAAATGTGATGCAAACTCAGCATCTTGCAGTCTGGAGGCAAGAACAGTTTCATAGAGGTCATTAATTGATTGCGAGAACAGCTCATTGCTGCGTGTACCTGTTTCACTAATTTGATCCAGAATAGTTTTGAGTTTCAATAGCTCGCCACCATAACCTGCTGTCATCACCTGACCGTTCCATACGACGCGGCGTATCGTTTCTGCCGCTGTCATGATTTCAAATAGTGGTGGGCAGAATGATTGCGCATGTGACAGCAGGCCTTCGGCCACAACAGGATCGAGCGTTTTCAATGTGTCACTATCCTGACCGGAAAATGCAACTTCAATCGGCGTCATCACTTGGCCTTGCCAGCCCTTTGGCCCCATATAGCCTTGATAGCCTTCAGCAGCAAAAGTGCGCACCAAATATTCACGACCACCATACATCAACAAGTTTGGTTTGCCATCCATATTGACCGGCACAATAGTGTCTATAGGCACCCATAGACGGTCACTAGATTCAATTACATGATTGTCGCCATCTAGCAGGAGCATCACTGAGCGCTGGGAAGGGTCGCCGTGTGACTTGAAAATACCTTCGACTTCTTGCGTAAAATTAAAACATAGACATAGCACACCAATCGGCACACCAGTACTGGGATGCAACATGCGTTTAGAGTAAATCAATGCTTTGTGTTTATTCGGGCGCAGGTCGGATGCACGAAAAGTTTCCACGTAGTCATCCGTTGCCAGTGTTTCCATAATTAGTGGGTCAAGGCTACCCTCAATTGGTGATTCTTGGTTAATTTGCACCAAAACGTTACCATGCACATCTAGCAAAATGATTTCATCATATACAGTGTATTTACTTCTATAAGCACGTAAGCGATAGCGAGCAGAGTTTTCATTTCCTGATAACCCTGCCACGAAAGCACATAGCTCGTTATCAGTCGCAAGAAAGCCTACATCAGCAGTTCTTTCGTATAAATTACGGACAAGAATATCAATCACGAATTGTGATTTTGTGCCGATTTCATCAAGTACAGTGGCAACTTTCTCTTGCACCAGACTTAACACCAGTTCGCTTTCCAATCGGCTAAAGCTTTCTCTTGTCTTAGCCATTGTAGGTAAGATTGATTTGGCCTCTACAGGGCAATTCATTTTGGCGGAAGATTCAATGATGCGCCACATTAAATTAAGTTCATGGAGTGACTGCTCGCAACGAATGACATCTCTCATATATGGCAGAAAGTTATCAATTTGCATTGAAGTTTTTTGATTCATTTTAAGACCCAAATTGTTATCACTAGCATCATTGCAGGTGATTTAGTTCTCAGCATCGTCGCTGGAAATTTAATTTAGATTAAGCAAAATCTGAGCCAAGATATAAGTAAATACTTAGTGTTGATAGGCGTTCATTTGATTGCAGATAAGAAGCTTATATGTGGTGCGTTGATTGTATTTTTGCACCAATTATGTGCGAGGTGTGAGATTTATGCTCATTGCAAATTGATAGCAATCTATTCTTTACATTGGATTGTCGTTTCAGTCTGGCAATTAAGTGATGAACCTTAATGTTTGCGTGTGATGGTATGAATTATGCTTCATGCTCTTAAATTTTATATCCATAACCATAGATCTAATTTCATTAAGAAGCTAATGATCCATCTAAGCAAAAAAGTTAGAACTATCGAAAGTATCACCGCACTTCAGCACGATCACACGCTCATGCTCGACTCTCTTATGGATAGTTTGCAAGGCATGTTGTATTGCAATCTTTATGACCATCATTGGACGATGGTGTTTGCAAGTAAAGGTTGCGAGCGGTTAACCGGCTATATGGCTGAAGATATTATGTTTAATCAAACGATTTCCTATGAAGAAATCATTCATGAAGATGACCGTAAACTTGTCCGCAAAGCAATCGCAGACTCCGTTAGTTCAGGACTCAGTTTTGAGTTGGAGTACCGTATCCGCCACGCAGATGGTAGTGTTGTGTGGGTGATAGAGCGCGGAAATCCAATCTACGATGCTAAAGATGAAGTGATAGCACTAGAGGGCTATATTCAGAATATTAACAAGCGCAAACATTTTGAACATTCTTTACGTGAAGCTGAAAACCGCTACCGATCAATATTTGAGAATTCAATTGAAGGTATTTTCCAAACCTCCGCGAGTGGAGATTACTTGATTGTTAACTCTGCGTTAGCTGAGATGTATGGTTACAACTCACCAGATGACTTAATGCATGATCTGAATAATATTCAGCAACAACTCTATGTTTCACCGATGCGTCGAGATGAATTTATTCAGGCTATGGCTATTCATGGTCGTGTGTCTAATTTTGAGTCTCAAGTATATAAAAAAGACGGAAGCACAATCTGGATTTCAGAGAATGCGCGCATGGTATGTGATAACCATGGCAAGATTCTTTATTATGAAGGGACTGTTCAGGACATTACAGACCTAAGAACCGCTCAGGAGTCACTACGGCTGAGTGAGGAGATAGCACAGCAATCACTAGAAGCATTAAAACATCAAAAATTCGCTTTGGACAAACATGCGATAGTAAGCGTTACTAACGTAGATGGTCGCATCACTTATGCAAATGAGAAGTTTTGCGAAGTCACTGGTTATTCTCTGGAAGAGTTAATCGGGAAAGATAATGCAATCGTAAATTCCGGATATCACCCAGAGGGTTTTTTTAAGGGAATGTACAGTGTCGTGGCAAGTGGAAACTCATGGCATGCTGAAGTGTGTAATCGAGCTAAGGATGGCCACCTTTACTGGGTAGACGCCACTATTGCACCTTATCTGGGAGATGATGGTAAACCAGAAAGTTATATTACCATCAGTACAGATATTAGTCAGCGTAAGGCCGCTGAAGAAACAAGTCACCATCTAGCATTTTATGACCAACTCACGCACTTACCCAATCGTAGATTATTGCTGGATAGAATTACTCAAGCCTTGGCTGCCAGCGTCCGTAGTGGTCGTCACGGCGCGTTATTATTTCTAGATCTTGATCACTTTAAAGTTCTCAATGATACATTAGGACATGATGTGGGTGACTTGTTACTGTTGCAGGTTGCAAAACGATTAGAGAGCTGTGTGCGTGAAGGTGACACTGTGGCTCATATCGGTGGAGATGAGTTTGTGGTGTTATTGGAGAGTTTAAGTACAAGTCCTGTTGAAGCTGCGACGCAAACGGAAGTGGTAGGCGAGAAGATTCTATCATTGCTCAATAAACCATTTCAGCTAGATATACACGAGTATCAGAGTAGCCCAAGTATAGGTGTAGTCATTTTCAGTGATCAGCAGCATACACAGGATAATTTGCTAAAGCAGGCAGATATTGCCATGTATCAAGCTAAAAGTGCCGGGCGTAATACGCTGCGTTTTTTCGACCCAATGATGCAAGAAGCGATTAATGCCCGGGTGAAAAATGAGAGGGAGTTACGCAAAGCGCTAGAACTGCAACAGTTTGAGCTGCATTATCAAATACAAGTTGATAACATTGGCCGCCCCTTGGGAGCTGAAGCTTTAATACGTTGGCGGCATCCGGAGCGCGGCATGATTCCTCCTGTGCAATTTATCCCATTGGCTGAAGAAACAGGGCTGATATTGCCTATGGGGCAATGGGTACTTAATGCTGCTTGTGCTCAATTAAAACTATGGCAGAAGGATTCACTTACGAGTGATTTGGTGTTGGCTGTCAATGTGAGTGCCAAGCAATTCCACCAGCCTAATTTTGTTGATGAAGTAAAAGAGGCTGTGGCGCGTTATGGCATTAATCCACGAAGGCTCAAATTAGAGCTGACTGAAAGTTTATTGGTAGACAATGTTAAAAATATTATTGCCACAATGACTTCACTGGGAGCGCTAGGCATTAAATTTTCGTTAGATGATTTTGGTACAGGCTATTCATCTTTACAGTATCTTAAAAAACTGCCGTTAAGTCAGCTCAAAATTGATCAGTCATTTGTGCGTGATATTGTGACTGATAGTAGTGATCGTGCAATTGTATTAACCATTATTACCATGGCACATAGTTTGGAGTTGGATGTAATTGCTGAAGGTGTCGAGACGGAAGGTCAGCGGCAAGTCCTCTTAAATGAGGGCTGTAAACATTTCCAAGGCTATTTGTTTGGTAAACCAGTGTCAATTATGGATTTTGATTTATTGTTAAAAAAATCAACGACAAGTAGTGCTTTGTCATGATATGAAGTGTCGTTAACAAATAATATTGTACTTTTATATTCATGCATTCACTGCACAATTAAGTTGGTTCAAAATAAGTTTGAATTAAAACTGCATTAACGCTTTTCTAATTTCCATCTCATCTAAACCTTTGCCAATAATCACTATGCGTGAAGTTGGTGTTTCTTCATTCCAACCTTCAAGCAAGCTCGGTGGATATGGCGTGAAATGTACCGCGTGAATCGCTAAAGGTGCTGATTGGTCAGATGCGTGGATGATGCCTTTGAGTCGTAGTAAATTCTTGCCATAGGTTTGGCAAAACCATAATAAATGTGGTTTTAAATCTGACCAGCGTAGTGGGCTGGGCATGGTGACGGTAAAGCTCACGATGTCATCATCATGTACTTTAGTATTTTGTGGCAAAGTGCCTTTAGGTGATTTTGACTTACTCGGGGCGCGCAACCAGCGTTGCGGTTCCGCTTGTTTGCTAGCAACGTCAAATAGCCCCACATCAATTACAAAGGCTGGGTCTAGCTCACCTTGTATGATTTGATGTTGTGTTGCACCTGGGTTGATTGTTGAGAGTTTTTCTTGCAAAGCGCATATTTGTTCGCTGCTAGCTAAGTCGGTCTTGGTTAGCACCAATACATCAGCCACTGCTGCCTGTTTTAATGCTTCCGAACTCTCTGCAATTTGCTGTAACCCATAAACACTATCGATGGTCACCACAACCGCATCCAGTCTATAGG
>DAIDAH010000350.1 GCA_027310735.1 Methylotenera sp.
GTGCCACCTAACTCCAAGTCCGCTTTTAAGGCAACTGAGTCATAGCCCTGCAATAAAGGATACAAAAACTCATGAATGGCGATTGGCTGATTTGACTTATATCTTTTAGAAAAATCATCTCGCTCCAGCATACGTGCAACAGTGTGACTTGCCGCCAACTTAAGCATACCTGAAGCACCCAACTCATTAAGCCATGTAGAGTTAAATACCACCTCTGTTTGCTCTGGCTTAAGTATCTTAAACACTTGAGCAGTGTAAGACTTGGCATTCTCCTGCACTTGCTCGGCAGTCAACGGTGGTCGCGTTGTACTTTTACCAGTAGGGTCACCAATCATGCCAGTGAAATCACCAATTAAAAACAATACCTGATGCCCTAAATCTTGAAATTGACGCAACTTATTAATAAGCACAGTATGGCCCAAATGCAAGTCTGGTGCCGTAGGATCAAAGCCCGCTTTAACTCTAAGTGGCTTACCAGTTTTTAGCTTTTCAACCAGCTCAGTCTCAATTAAAAGCTCATCCGCACCACGTTTTATCACTGCGAGCTGATGATTGATATCAATATTCACGTCTTTTTATCCTTAAATTTCACTTAATTCATTAAATAGAATCTAATAACTCGCCTTGTTTTAATTGAGTTTTCTGTTAAGATTCAACATCGAATGAATCTTAACAAAAGGGTAGCCCGTGGATATTAACGAGCCGAGTCAAAACAACTTACCATCCCACTCTTTTACTAACAAAAACTCAAAACAATCGCCTATTTTAGCGCAAAATACTAGTAAAGCTGAACGCAAGCTTACATTGCGCTGGATTTTAGCGATTTCTTCTTTGCCATTATTTGGTATTTATGCGGCTTTTGGTATCGCCCCTCAAACATTACCAAGCAACATTACGACAACCGCCATTACAGAGGAAGTCTCGATTCCAAGAATCGAATCCGCCGCCAATGATAATATTGAGCAAAAATTCTGGTATGAAGAACATATCCGTCGAGACGACACTTTAGACAGCGTCTTGTCTCGCCTCAACATTCGCAATGGTGATGCAATTGATTACATTAGCAACAACAGCGTTGCCAGTGAAATTGCCAGCTCCTTAAAACCAAATCACTCAATTTCAGCGCAAACCGACAGTGACGGCAATTTAATTTCATTAGATTACCAATTAGATGACAACCAATTTATTACGGTCAAACAAACCGATGCAGGCTATATCGCGAATAAAATGACACATCATCTGGAAGTTCACCCGATACTGAAATCAGCCGAAATTAAAAGCTCATTATTTGCTGCAACAGACGATGCCAATATACCTGACCATATTGCAATACAAGTGGCAGAGATGTTTGAAAGCGAAATTGACTTCAATACAGATTTACGCCGAGGCGATCATTTCAACGTAATATATGACGGCAGTTACGATCAGGGGGAGTTAGTGAAAACTGGTGACGTTTTAGCCGCTGAATTTGTCAATAATGGCAAAATATATCGCGCTGTAGGTTATCGTGACGAGTCCAATGAAATGCACTACTACACGCCTGAAGGCAAAAGTCTACACAAGTCATTCCTACGCTCACCTTTAGAGTTCACTAGAATCAGTTCTGGCTTTAGCTTAGGCCGCTTCCACCCTATATTACAAACCATGAGAGCTCACAAAGGCGTAGACTTAGC
>DAIDAH010000351.1 GCA_027310735.1 Methylotenera sp.
AAAGGCTTCAGTCCATTCCCATATCAGTCCATGCATATTATGCACACCCCAATAATTAGCTTCATCCTTACCAACTTCCGTAGGCGAATGCTTTGCAGCTTTAGCATACCAATCCAATATCGTTTGGTTGTAGCCCTTTTCCTGACTTCCATCTTTTTGAATAAACGATGCTTGTGCCACATATTCCCATTCAGCGACAGTTGGCAAACGCTTTTTTTGCGCCTGACAATAGGCTTGTGCAGCATACCAAGAGACATAAATCACAGGCTTTTCTAAATCAGTTGAATTTGGTTCGTATTGAGTTAAAGAATGTACCCAATGACTTAAATATCCACTTTCTGCAAATAAGCTAGGTACAACATCGCGCTGCCACTTTTTATTTTCAGAAACAAACTGTAGAAATTCTCGATTAGTTACAGGCTTCTTATCAAGCCTAAATGGCGCAACGCTGACTAATGGACTATCAGTACTAAGATACAGTGGGCGATATTCACCCGCAGTAATATTAGCCATGCCGTCGTTTGCAATACTATCTTGTCCCCATGTGTAGGGGGATATAAGCACCATGAGGACAAAACAGTATCGCAACATATACAACCTCAGCTACTAACCATGGCCTTCAGCAGGCACAGATATAGCTTTACGTTGTTTATCAACTTGAGCAGGTGTAACTTGACCGCCATTATTGCCAAAACTATTCAACACATAAGTTAAGGCATTGGCAATTTGCTCATTATTTAAACCAATTGCGGGCATTACGCTATCGAAATTTTTACCGTTCACCGTGATAGGGCCTGTGCGACCATGAAGCAATATACCAATGGCACGGTCATGATCTGCATTTAAGAAATCCGATTTAGCAAGCGGTGGGAACGCATTAGGAATGCCCTCACCATTAGCTTGATGACATGCTAAGCAGTTATTCTCGAATACATTTTTGCCTTGAGCAATTTGCTCGTCTTTAGTTAAAGTTTTAACGACTGCAGCGGTTGGGTTTGCGATTGATTGTGTCGCGGAACCTTCAGGTAAATATACTTTATCAGCTTGCTTACCAGAATAAATGATCTTGTCTTCTGGGCCAGTCACTTTAAGCATTCCCAAAGCACCTTTATTAAAGGCACGGAAAATTGAGTGGTCAACCATAATAAATGTGCCAGGAACATCTACTTTAAACTCTGCAATAGCTGCGCCGCCTGATGGGATCAAAGTAGTTTGCACGTTATGATTTTCTAACTCACCACCTTCTACATAAACTTTATCAAAAATTTCACCAATCACATGAAACGAAGACACCATATTCGGGCCGCCATTACCCACAAACAAACGTACGGTTTCGCCTACTTTAGCCGTAAGCGCCTTGTCGCCATTGAGCGCACCTACTGAGCCGTTAAATACCACGTAATCAGGCTGTTCTTTAATAGCTTTTTCCATATCAAAAGGCTGCAATCCAGCTTCACCATATTTACCTTTGGTGTAGAAATCGCCTTGCATCACGTAATATTCACGGTCTACTTTTGACATGCCTCCTTTAGGTTCAACTAGAATCAAGCCATACATACCATTACCAATATGCATACCTACTGGAGCCGTGGCACAGTGATACACAAACAAACCAGGTTTAAGTGTTTTAAAGCTGAATGTAGAGGTATGTCC
>DAIDAH010000352.1 GCA_027310735.1 Methylotenera sp.
GCGCGAAAACTCAATCGTGGCACAATGATGCCGTTCCGAGTGGAGGAAGTCCCTATTATTCCATCAAGCGCGCCCCTTATGTCAAATGTTAGTCATCCACCTATGAGCGATGATTTTTCAGTAACAGAACACATCGACCCAAAGTCGGGATTTGCACATCGCATTTACAAATATAAGCGCAGAGAATGTCGCCGAGTACTCCTAGACTCAAGGCTTTGTAGTCAGCTTGCAGGGTACACGTTAATTGAAAAGGATCTTCGTAGCGTTCTGATATGGCTAAATGAAATAGAGGCTCGCCATACAGATGGGCCATCTCGTAAGGGGGAGCACTTCGCACGATCAACTGACCGTGCTACCTATAACGTGATTAAAGGGTTTTTCGTGGCCGCCATTACATTTTACGGCAAGTGCTTTTCCAAATGCGAAGGTCGCCCTGTGAAACTTGAACGCGCACAATTAGACGAACGATTTCATGCAATGCATGATGAGTGCATTGCCTATCGGCACAACTTCGCTGCGCATAGTGGAGCAAAAAAACTTGAGCACGTAGAAATTGTCCTCGTCTCTCCAGCCAAGCACAAAGACCAAGTTCCTTTCAAAATATATCGAGAGTTATTTCAGCCGGATCTGTTCTGGTCGTCATCGGGGGAAATTACTTTGATCGCACTTGTGGAGCATGTGCGATCCATCGCCAATGCAAAGGTCGATTTGCTCGCAGAGAAAATTCAACGGGAGGAGATTGTTCCAAATGCGAAGAAATATTGGAGAGCCAAATGACAGCTCAGCTTCGTAGATACCGTTAGAAAGTATACTGACATGTTGGAAAATACTAAAAATAGCCTGTGAATACTTGAGAACGATGCCCTGCGAGTCAATACCCGCGCGGCTTGCAGAGCATCTATTTTTAGGATTGGTGCTGCAGATTAACTAATCAAGGCCATAATTTCTTGCGGCTGGCTAATCAAGAAATCCGCACCCCACTCTTTCGGTTTGTCTAATACGCTTAAATAGCCATACATCGCCACTGCGGTGCGCATGCCTGCCGCGATACCAGCTTCAATATCACGTTGTGCATCGCCCACATAAATACAGTCAGTCGCTGACTTTTGTATGATGTCGCACGCCATTAACAAGGTATCGGGATGTGGCTTGGCGCGGGCGGCATCATCGCCACTGATAACGCAGGCGGCACGTTTGTCTAAGCCCATGGCACGCATCATCGGCACCGTAAACCGTTTAGGTTTATTGGTCACGATACCCCAAGGCAGGCCTTGATTTTCTATCATTGCCAGCAGCTCAGCCATACCATCAAACAGCGCAGGCGCATTGGCAAGCACTTGGTCATAAATTGCTAAATACTCGTCACGCTTTTCAATAAAACCATCATCGGCAGGCTTTAGATTAAAGCCTAACTCCAGCAATGCGCCAGTGCCATGCGAGGCTACTGGGCGTATCTGCGAGTGCAATAAAGGCTGCAAGCCGTGGCGTTCTAATTGTATGTTTAACGCCAAACCTAGGTCTGGCGCGGTATCAACCAAGGTACCGTCTAAATCGAATAAAATTGCGGTCATAGTGCTGATAATACGGTGTGCATCACATAATTGACGGACACATCATCACCCATGCTGTAGTGCTGTG
>DAIDAH010000353.1 GCA_027310735.1 Methylotenera sp.
CCTCCCTCATTTTGATTGAATTCGCGAAAACTCAATCGTGGCACAATGATGCCGTTCCGAGTGGAGGAAGTCCCTATTATTCCTTGAAATGGGGAGGGAATTGGCGAGATTATTTTCCGCCAACCAAACTCTTAACTGCACTCACCAAATCACCTGGCATGACAATGATTTTGCTATTTTCAGAAGATGACATTTTTTGTAAAGCGGTAATGTAACGGTCACCTAATAAGAACATGGCTGAGGCGTTATTTTCTTTCACAGCTTCAGTGATGAATTTAATTGATTCAGCTGATGCGTGAGCTGCCACCATTTGCGCTTCAGCGTCTTTACGAGCCGCTTCTAAACGAGCCTCAGCATTTAAGATCAGTGATTGCTTTGCGCCTTCAGCTTCTGTGACCACCGCCACGCGTTCACGCTCAGCGGCAGCTTGTCTTTCCATCGCATCTTGCATGTTAGATGATGGCTTGATGTCTTGAATTTCGACAGACTTTACGGTTAAACCCCAGTCTAATGCTTCATCAGCAATAGCTGTTTTCAGTTCAGCTTTAATGCGGTCACGAGAACTGAGTGCTTGGTTTAGATCCATGCCGCCTATAATCGAACGTAGGCTAGTCTGTACCATGTTACGCATCGCTTCGCGGAAGTTTTCGATACCGTACACAGCACGCTCAATGTTAGATACTTTAATGAATGCAATAGCATTGGCTAAAATTACCGCGTTGTCTCGCGTAATCACTTCTTGCTCTGGCACGTCTAAAATAATGTCTTTGGTAGTCACTTTGTAGCTGACTTTGGTGAAAATAGGGTTGATAACATGTAAGCCCGGTGAAAGTACGCCAGCAAATTTCCCCAGACGCTCTACTACCCATTCTTCACCCTGCGGCACAATACGCACGCCTTTGATGATGGCGACAATTACTAGAAATATCAGTACAAAACTAAATTCGGTCATGGTTTTTTCCTAAAAATTAGATTACTTTTGAAACTCTTAATGCATTACCTTCAACGGCTATTACGGTAGCATTGCACCCCGCATCAATAGCTTCATTTGAAACCGCAGCCCATTCACGGCTACCCATTAAGCCTTGCGTGAAACGAATAATGCCATTTTGAGTCGGGCTACAGGCTTCGATAATCATGCCGATGCGACCGATTTCCTCGCCCTGAGACTGCCCAACGCGAGAGTCAGTAGATGTTTTTTTGTAATAACGACGCCATATGGCGAGTGAACCTAGTGATAAAACCGCGAACATTGCAAACTGTGCAGCTTGAGATAAGTCAGGCAGTAAGCCCATAATGACGGCTACACATAAAGCCGCAATGCCAAACCATAATACATAGAACGTGCCTGTCGCCATTTCTATGGCGAGCAATATAATGCCGATTGCGCCCCATATCCACATTGCTTCAATCATGTTTCCCCCGATTTAACAAAAGTTTATTTTCTTCTTTACAGCTAATGCATCTTAGCACTATTCATAAAATTTATGGCTAGCGGTTGCAAGTATGCCGACGAAAACACAAGGCTTACCCTGTGTTAAAATGGAGGCTATGACAACTAATACTACCCCCCTAAATTCTCCTGCAATCAAAGAGCTGGCGAAGTCGTTTGACCCTAAAACCATTGAAAGTCATT
>DAIDAH010000354.1 GCA_027310735.1 Methylotenera sp.
GTTCTAACAGTCTGAGGTCATCGTCAGTATGACCAATGACTTGCGTGGCATTCATGGTCATGGTGTTTTCAGTTGCTCCAGTGATATCAAGTGCATGATGATGACTGGACTCGATATGTTCGGTGTGATGACCTAAATGTAAATCGGTTTTGCCGTAACATGTACAGAAGTAGAGTTTCTCTGGCTGACTGTTGAGATATACGCCCGTGCCCCGAATGCCGATAACAGCTGTTCTGGTGTAAATTTTAGTGGTGGTTTTACGCTTGCCGAATACTGATAGTAAGCCCCCAGTGAGCAAACGTAAGCCTGATACTGCTACATTGTTATGGCTTACTACTTCAAGCGAGCTACCTTCTTGTAGCAAATAGGTGTCTTCACCCATGCTGAATACTAGCCTTCCACCATAGGCTACACTGAGTGTGTCTCCAGGGAGAATGATGCTGGATTGATTAGCGATGTGTTTGTTAATAAATACATCGCCGGATAATTCATGGATAACACCTTGCAGGCCGCCTGACTTAGTGTTGTGTGTCGCCGCCTGACTATTAATCGCAAGTAGTGTTGAAAATGGTAAAACAGCCATGTAGCTTAAAAATTGACGACGATTTAAATCTGACATTTTGTAAGTCTCATTTCAGTATTTAATTTTCAAGGTGAACTTATCTGTTAGGTCTATGGGTTTGATTTCTAACTTTGATAGACGATTTGCCCATGAACTAATGTAGTCTTTACTTTTCCAGACATTTCCAGTCCAATGAATGGGCTGTTTTTCCCTTGGCTTTTTAGCGCACTAGGGGTGATTTTCCAATATTCATTAGCATCAAAGATACAGATGTCCGCATCACTATTCGGGCTTAAATTACCTGCTGGAACACCTAATATATTCGCAGAAGCTTGGCTGATAAGGCCAATCGCATGCCGTAAATCTATTCTTTCCTCACTCGCCCATTTTAAGGTCAGTGTCAGTAATAACTCTAGGCCGGTTGCACCTATTTCTGCCTCCGCAAATGGAGCTAATTTTGCATCGTCATCTACGGGTGTGTGATCCGAGCAAATGGCATCAATGGTGCCATCTTTTAGGCCTGTGCGCAGTGCGTCTTTATCGCGTTGAGATCTAAGAGGAGGTTTTAAATGGCAGTTAGCATTAAAGTAAGCAAGGTCATGTTCAGTCAGATGTAGTTGATTGGCGCTTACGTCGCAGCTTATGTTTAAGCCCTGCTTTTTAGCATTGCGTATCATTTCTACGCCTTCGGCGGTAGATAAGCGGCTAATATGTATCCGAGCACCAGTTTCTTTGGCAACGCGCAATATGCTGGCAAGTGCGAGTGCTTCGGCTGCGCTAGGAATGCCTTTGAGTCCTAATCTGCTGGCGACTTCACCATCGTGTGCAACGCCATCTTTAGCCAAGAAAGGTTCTTCAGCATGTAAAAAGAGTGTGAAGCCAAAAGTGGCAGCATACTCCATTGCACGCCATAGTGCCTGTGTATCGGTAATAGCCATGTTTGCCTGTGAGAAGCCCACACAACCAGCCTCACGCAGTTCGTTCATTTCAGACAGTATTTTGCCTTGTAGTTGACGCGTCAATGCGCCAAGTGGATAGACGCGTGCTAGATTGAGTTGTTTAGCG
>DAIDAH010000355.1 GCA_027310735.1 Methylotenera sp.
TTTATCTGGGGCGTGCATGGCTGCAAGCCGATGGTTGGGATGCGCGTATTGCTGCCGACCAATTAGCGGTATGGCTAAAGCATCATCCTATAGATGTCGGTAACACCTGCCGACGCGGTATTCGCCGCTACATGGTGGATGGTACTTTACACGGTGAACCATGCGATGGAGATGGTGGCAATGGTGCCGCCATGCGAATCCTGCCGATTGCCTTGGCTACCTATGGAGATGACATGGCTTTCCAGCAAGCTGCACTGGAACAGGCGCATATCACGCACCACCATCCGCTGTCAGATGCCGCAACTTTGTCGCTCGGGCGCATGGTGCATAGCCTGCTGGCAGGGCAGGGGCTCAAGCAATGTATCAAACTTGCCAAGGCACTTGTCGAGGCGCATCCACAGTTTAAATTTTCGCCATACCCTGGTCGTGCCAGTGGCTATATCGTGGACACCATGCAAACCGTGCTGCATCACTTTATTAATACCGATAGCTTCGAAAGCTGTGTAGTTGAAACCGTGAATTGTGGCGAGGATGCTGACACCAACGGTGCCATTGTCGGCATGCTGGCAGGTGCGCTATATGGTGTTGAAGCTATACCGCAGCGCTGGCTGGACAAGCTGGATGTTGCAGTGAAAACCGAAATTGAGCAGCAAACTTTAGTTTTTTTAAGCAAACCATTTTTAACCAACCGCCGTATTTTTAAAAGGAGTTAAATCATGAGTGTGATCATCTTTTACGAAAAACCGGGTTGTGCCAATAACACGCGACAAAAGGTATTGCTTGCTGCGGCAGGGCATACGGTGTGGGCTAAAAACTTGCTTGCTGAAACTTGGACTGCGGAACGCTTGCTGACCTTCTTTGAAAAACTGCCAGTCGCAGAATGGTTTAACCGTGCTGCACCTAAAATTAAATCAGGTGAGATTATTCCCGAGCAACTCAATGCTCATACCGCTTTGGCGATGATGCTTGCTGAGCCATTGCTCATTCGTCGTCCATTGATAGAGTCGGACGGAAGGCGTGAGGTTGGGTTCGATGCGGAGGTTGTTGACGCATGGGTCGGTTTAAATAAAAAGCCGGTAGGCGATTTGGAGAGCTGCACAAAAGGGCATGGTGTTAAGGCGTGCCAGTAGGCTGAAAAGTTCTGCAGAAGCTTTTAGTTTTGACCGTATTTCTTTTCGCAACAATGGCATACCTATTTTTAGATATCTTGCCATCACAAAATCTTAGGTAACAACAGCATGTATTTGAAGCAAGGTACTAACCACGTAGCGTTGGTAACCATTTATGAAATTGGCAAGATCCTCAGTTTATCACTGGATATACACAAGACTTTGCGACAAGTTCTGAATGTCATTGCTACACATCTTTACATGTCGCGTGGCATGGTTTGTCTTTGCGATGACTCAGATGAGCTTTGTATTGCTTCATCTATCGGATTGAGTGAAGAGGAAGTGCTAAGAGGCCGATTTAGATTTGGGGAAGGCATAACTGGACGTGTTTTTCAGTCAGGCGTTCCTGCTGTTGTACCTAATGTGGCACATGAACCTCTTTTTTTGAACCGTACTGGCGTAAAAAGGCGGGTGGATGATCTGGCAACCGCATTTATAGG
>DAIDAH010000356.1 GCA_027310735.1 Methylotenera sp.
TATTCCATTAGCGGCGACATGACAGCGACATGGGGGGGGCAGCAAAATAATACAATTATGCACTCACAAGCGCGAAAGAAAGAATGGAATAAAGCGTTTAAGAGCGAGTCTGCTACCGGCCTAATTGACTGCTCACAAATATGCCGAATTTATGCATATGCACCAGTGTTGAAAGAGAAAAAGGTGGTTGGTGTTTTCTCTATAGCAGCATCACTTGCTGATGCCGTTTTAAATTTTAATGAAATATCTCATGCTGATGTGCTCGTGATATTTACGGACACCATCGCTGTCAGTAGTGATAAAACCATCTGGGGAAAAAGTATTGCTGCCGCTTCCCATCCACAAAACATCATACCCTTAGTTCAGAGAGCATCGTTAAGCTACACTTTATCAGACACCTCAACTCAGCCTATACGCTATGTAGAATCAAATCAGACTTATGAAATAAGCAGGGTTAAGCTCGAGCCAAACTTCACTGCTGAAGGTATGGATGTACTTGTCGTTGACAATGTCACTTCAGAGCTCAATGTGGTGAAGAAGAATACTGAGCGCATGATGACCATCATCGGCATTGGTGTTTTATTGCTGTTGTCATTGCTGTATTTATTGCTGAGCTTACCGTTAAAACGCCTGCGCAACATTGCGCAATCTATCCCCTTGCTCGGCCAAGGTGCTTTTGAGCAATTACGTCAAGAGATCAACCTGAAAGCCAAAGTGACTTTTGATGAGCTTGATGTGCTTGATCAGTCTGCAGTGGCGTTGTCTTACAAACTTGAATCCCTTGAACATGAAGTGGCAGAACAAAATCTCTCATTAAGAGAGCTAGTGACTGAAGTAACTCGAGAAAAAGAGTTTGCTAGTAGTTTGTTAAGTCAGGCCGAGGCAATCATTGCGACGACAAATGCAGAAGGAAAAATTAATACGCTGAATCGTTTTGGTTCAATACTTACAGGAATGTCTACCGGTGATTTAATTTATAGAGATATGCCGGAAGCTGAATTTCTTTCCTTGAAACAAGCACTTGTTTTAATTGAGCAAGGTACTCAGGATCGCCATCAACATGAGTCGGTATTATTAGGTGCCGATAAAATGCAACACACTATTTCTTGGGTACATACGCGTTTAAATAATAATTTTCTGCTCTCCGTAGGAATGGATGTCACTGAACTAAAGAACTCTCAGCAAGCAATCCATCATCTTGCTTATTATGATGTTCTTACTGACTTGCCCAACAGGAGTCTGCTGCTTGATCGCCTCAAACATGCTATGAACAGAAGTGCAAGAAGTGGTAAAGATGGCGGATTGTTGCTCATTAATTTAGATGGTTTCAAAACTGTTAACGACACGCTTGGCCATCGCGCAGGGGATGTGTTATTGCAAGATATGGCTAAACGCATTGGTCCCTGCATCCGTGAGGAAGATACCATCTCTCGTATCGGTGGAGATGAATTCATTGTATTACTGGAGGAGTTAAGCGATAAGTCCATTGAAGCAGCGGCGCAGGCAAAAGCAATTGCAAGCAAAATTCAATTGAGTCTCAACTTGCCTTTTCAACTAGAGGGTCACGCACATAAGATTACCTCGAGTATCGGGATTAGCT
>DAIDAH010000357.1 GCA_027310735.1 Methylotenera sp.
GTATCGGACGATGTTATCTGGCGCACTCTCTGCTAGCGTGCGGAACTCACGCTCGCGTTTCATCAGCTCTTGCTCCATCTGGTAGCGCTCAGTAATATCGCGGCTGATACCAATCACGCCGATAACCTTCCCACCCACGTCGAACAGTGGGGTTTTCATGGTATTGAGCAAGACCTCGCGACCATCAGGAAAAGTCACCCACTCATCGTTATGACACATCACCCCACTTGCAAGCATCTCAGCGTCTTTTTTCTGGAAAAATGCTGCCGCCGCACTTGTTGTAAAGTCGTAGTCTGTTTTTCCAATCAAATCTGCTTCAGACCGTCCACAAAACCCAGCAAATGCTTTATTAAAGCCTAGATAAACCGAGTTTGTATTCTTAAAAAAGATCAGATCAGGAATCGAGTCAATCAAACAACGCAGCAATACTTCTTTTTCCTGCAATGTATTATGCGCCAAACGCAAGCCAGTCACATCGCGTGCCACCATCAGCACTGTTTCTACATCACCGAATTCATTACATTCTGGCACATGCATAATATCAAACATACGATCACCAGATGGATGCCTAAAAGTCATTTCCGACATCATGCAAACACCCTCCTGCGCACAAGCCTGAATTGCGTTCAACAACGCCATATCACTGGCACTATCTCCAGCCATTCCGACATCCACAATGGTTTTACCAATAAATGCCTCTGCTGGCATACCGAAAAGCTTAGACACGGCTGGGCTGACATACAAATACTGCCCCTGAGCATTCAACCGTATGACTAAATCAGGCAGGTGCTCGACTAGTGTGCTCAACTGGCGCTCAACCTCTTTAATCGCCGAAACATCATGCCCTACTAGCAACACAGAAACGACTCGCCCTAAAGGATCAAACTCTGGCGTAAACCAAATATGTTCGTGAATATTTCTGCCCCCCTGAACAGGAACAATATGCACTAATTCAACTTTTAGTCCTGTACATAAGACTTCTTCTATCTTCCCCTGAAAACATGCAATTACTTCGTCATCACGCAACTCTACTGGCGCCTTACCGATCACCTCAGCCTTTGTACGCCCAATCACTTTTAGGAACTGTGGATTACAATATACATAATGGTCGTTGTTATCAAAACGCGCCACGATATCTGGTGAATTCTCTGCTAGCGTACGAAACTCAAGCTCACGTAACGTGAGCGCATCCTGTAACTGACGGCGCTCAATTGCAACCGCAGCCAAATGACTGGCTTGACGCACCGACGCCAACTCTAATACAGAAGGTACGCCTGACTCATGGCGATAAACACTAAAAGTGCCTAACACTTTGCCAGATGAGTCAACAATTGGCTCTGACCAACAAGCCAGCAGTCCAGCCTGTAGCGCCAGATGCTTATAAGCCCCCCAATAAGGATGTTCACGCACATCAGCCACAATCACCGTTTCGCCGCGGGCGGCGGCCGTACCACAAGAGCCCATACCCTCACCCACTAACACACCATCTATGGCAGCTATGTAATCTTCCGACAGGCTTGGCGTAGGGATGCAGCGCAAATATCCACTACCATCCAGCAACATGATACTGCTCAACAATTCCGGAT
>DAIDAH010000358.1 GCA_027310735.1 Methylotenera sp.
ATATTGATATGATCTTTTGCATGCTGTATCGCAAGAAACATTGCATCATAGGTAGTTGGGCCGTCTACCAGTAAGTCTACTTTATTGCCGACCACCAGTGGGCTGTCGATAATCTCCGACTCAAGCGCTAAATGCTTATCAAAGATATTAGTATCATCACCATTCTTTTTAAGTCTGGCTAGAATTGCCTTGCTCTGCTGCGCGGTCAGTGGGCCATGCATACCTTCAAGCTGCACCGGATGCGATGGCTGCATTGCCATGTCGGGTACCATGGTGGGTATGGATGTGCAGCCTATGAGTATTGTCAGGCAAAGTACTGCTACAAATTGTGCAGTGCTGACATACTTAAATTTTTTTATATACATCAGTATTTCCCTCAAACACTCACTCTGCTTAGTATTCACAATGAATGAAGGAAGACAACAAACGGTACAAAGATCCATTACCAGCCGATCCTGATGACGAAAGTTGCTAGGAGGAAGTGCTCTAAGTCAGGAGATCAAAGTACCGTATAATTCCTCTGCAGTCTGTTCGCTACCGCACATAAATTTTATTTTTTAGAAAGTAGCGACGTATTACAGGGTTCAATAATTTAGGTTAAATCATGCGTTAGCCAGTCAATGAAGACTTGCATTATGCTGAGATAAAACTGAACGGAGCATTAGCTTATACCTTAAACTATAGAGTCTGAGTCAATTAAAAGTACTGTTTCTGGAAGGATATCGTGAACACTGAATCTAAAACCAAGTTAGAGACCCAATTGCCTGCTGACACTTTACTACCAGCTAACGACTCGATACAGGTCAAAAATGTAGCATTGGTAGTTATAACAACCATCGCAGTCATCTTCGCGTTAGATTGGGCACAGAATTTCGTAATCACTATACTGCTTGGTATACTGTTGTCCTATACGCTTAATCCAGTGGTAAAGTTGTTGGAATATATCAAAATCCCTCGTGTTATCGGCTCTAGTATCGTCATCTTGGTGCTTATCTGTGGCGTCACTTTTGCAGCCTTTACACTGCGAGGACAGGTTCAGTCCATCATTTCTAAGCTCCCAGAGGTATCCTCCAAGCTCACATCTGTACTTACCACCAAGCACGGACAATCACTTACTAATATCCAGAAAGTACAGATTGCTGCGAGTCAAGTTGAAACTGCTACGAACTCTGTTGAAAGTGCTGTTACGACCAAAAAAAATCCTACTATGCATGTCGTTATCGACGAGCACAAGTTTAAGGTTGGCGATTTTCTGTGGCGTGGATCTTTAGGAATTTTTGGTTTTGTTGGCGAAGCGATTACCATGGCCTTTCTCGCTTATTTCCTACTTCTATCGGGTGATACTTTCAAGCGTAAGCTGGTGAAGCTTACTGGCCCTTCGTTGTCTCGCAAAAAAATCACAGTACATATCCTTGAAGACATTAATAACTCGATTCAACGCTACATGTTTATGCTGTTGGTGACCAACGTCATGGTGGGTATTTTGATGTGGATTGCATTTCGCTTACTCGGATTAGAAAATGCTGGCGCTTGGGCTGTGGCTGCAGGTTTTCTACATGTAGTGCCTTATTT
>DAIDAH010000359.1 GCA_027310735.1 Methylotenera sp.
GTAGTGGATATTTATCAGCACCCACAGCATGCGTATACGCAAAACTTATTGGCGGCTATTCCTGGTAAAAAGCACTCGTAGTTGCTCAGTAACCGCATTAATATATAAAAATATTATTAAGATTTGAACAGTTAGGAAATGACATGGCATACGATTTAGAAGAGCAAGAGCAGTTAGACGAATTTAAAGCATGGTGGAAGCAGTATGGCAAAATGTTGAGTAATTTGGCCTTGTCTGCATTAGTAGGTTATGCGGCCTTCCAAGGTTGGAGTTATTATCAACATAAACAATCTATTGCTGCGTCTACGCAATATCAGGAGTTGGTGGTTACTGATACAAAAGACTTAAAAGCGATTCAAGCTAAATCAGCAGTGCTAATGGATAAGTTTAGCTCAACCCCCTATGCAGGGCGTGCGGCATTGTATGCAGCTAAAGCTAATTACCAAGCCAATGAAGTTAAAAGTGCAAAGGCGCAATTAGAGTGGACGATTAAAAATGCCACTGAAAGTGCAGCAGTAGCCATCGCAAGATTACAGTTAGCGAATATACTGGCTGAAGAAAAAGACTTTGATGGTGCATTGAAAATGCTTGATGCACAGCATGATGCCGGTTTTGATGGTTTATTTGCCGACTTAAAAGGTGATATTTTTGCTGCACTTGGCAAAAGTGATGAAGCGAAAGCCGCATATAAGCAAGCATTAACAAAGCTAGATGCTCAAGGTAAGTATCGCGTTGTTACACAACGCAAATTGGAAGCACTTGGTTAATTTATTCAGATACGCCACTGTTCGGATCTATTGTAATTGGCAATTATTTTAAATTGGGCTGGAGCATTCGTTGTTACCAAAATATAAAAATACACTATTAAATCTGCTTACCTTGTCTAGTTTTTTGCTAATGACAGCATGTAGCAGCTTTAGTGAGTTGAAAACTGAGATGTCTGAACGTATGTTTGGGCGAGAATTGGCTGAAGCGCCAGAACCATTGCCTGAGATTAAAGAGACTGCTACATCTAAAATATTGTGGCAAGCTAAAGTATCTGGTGCCGGTGAGTTTGAGTTTACGCCAGTTGTCGATGCTGGCTATGCCTACGCAGTAGGGGGTGATGGCGAGCTTGTTAAAATCGATGCCATTAGCGGTAAACAAGAATGGCGCGTGAGTACTGGCGAAAAAGTATCAGGAGGCGTTGGCATAGGCGGTAGCCTAGTGATGGTAGGTACGCAAAAAGGTGTTGTATATGCTTACGATATTTCCGGCAAGTTGCAATGGAAATCAAGATTAACTAGCGAAATACTCAGTGCTCCTAAATACTTTGATGGTGTGGTCATTGTGCGTACCGGTGATAGCCGAATTTATGGTATTAACGCTTATGACGGCAGCCGTAAATGGGTTTATGAACACATAAGCCCAGCGCTAACTTTACGCAGTAGTGCGGGAGTTGCTGTGGATAGTGGTGCTGTCTATGCTGGTTTTGCCGGTGGAAAATTAGTGGCAGTGCGTGCTGATAATGGAAAGCTTTTGTGGGAAACAGCCGTTGCACAGCCTAAAGGTGTTACTGAAATTG
>DAIDAH010000035.1 GCA_027310735.1 Methylotenera sp.
GCCATAGCCAATCCGCGTGAAGATTTTTTTCGTACTGTGTGTAGTACGATGGAGTTGCTTGAGTGGTTGAGGTTGAATGCGCCAAAGGCTCGTTTGGTTGTGGTATCCAGCGCGGCAGTCTATGGAGCGAGTCATCAATCGGCAATTTCTGAGGATGATTTACAAGTGCCATATTCTCCCTACGGATACCACAAACTGATAATGGAGCAGTTGTGTCAGAGTTATGCAGCAACATACGGCACGCAGGTAGTTGTGGCTCGGCTGTTTTCGGTATATGGTAGTTTTCTACAGAAGCAATTGCTTTGGGATTTATGTGTGAAGCTAGAATCTGGCATGCCCACCGTGGTACTTGGTGGTACAGGTGGTGAGTTACGTGATTGGACCGATGTGCGTGATGTGGCTCGTGCATTATGCTCGGTTAAGGAGTTAGCCTCAGATACAGTTCCTATTTTTAATGTGGGCACAGGTAAGGCAACAAGCGTTCATGATGTGGCTTTAATTGTGCTAAATGCATGGCCAACGAAAGCCACCATTACCTTTAGCGGCAACTCCCGTAGAGGGGATCCGTTTAGTTTAGTTGCCAATAATTCACGCCTGCAGGAGCTTGGCTTTGAGTGGACTATTTCGGTCGAATCTGGAATTTACAATTATGTGGAGTGGTATCTAAGTTACGTGCGGAGAGGCACATGATTAGGATGGCATTTACGCTTATTGGTGGTGGGCATTGGATTGGCGGTTACAACTACATGCTTAATCTTGTGCGAGCGTTGTCTGATTACACACCTAACCGTGTGCAGCCTGTGTTGTTTTTTGGCACTGATATGGATGAAAAAGATGTCGCCCCTTTTGAGCTTATTAAGGGGGTTGTGGTTATTCGTCATACTGTTTTTGATGCTACTAACAAAGGAAAGCGTTTGCGGCAGGCGCTCTTGACTGGCTGTGATAAAATGGCTGCGACTTTATTTTCTGCGCATGATATAGATGTTGTTTTTGAGTCTGCGCAGTTTTACGGCTGGCATTTCCCTGTGCCAGTGATTGCTTGGATTCCTGATTTTCAGCACCGCCACCTGAGACATTTGTTTGATTTTAAAACTTACTGGAAGCGGGAAATTGGATTTAGAGTACAAGTGCTGAGTGGACGTCATGTTATGTTGAGTAGTGGAGATGCGAGACAGGACTGCGAGAAGTTTTACCCTAGTACTCTTGGTCGTACGCATGTTGTGCGTTTTGGTGTTCCACCAGTAAGTGATAATGGTGTGAACTCTGCACGGGTCGTGGCCGATGCGTATGATTTACCGAATATTTTTTTCTTTTTGCCAAATCAGTTTTGGGTGCATAAAAATCACGAGTGCGTGATTCATGCTTTGAGTTTATTGAAGGCGCGTGGAGTAGATGTCGTGGTTGCAGCTTCTGGAAAGCAATCTGACCCACGCGACCCAGAGCATTTTCAGCAGCTCCAGCAGTTAATTGAGTCGTGCAATTTGGAGAGAAATTTTAGATTATTAGGATTGATTCCACATGAGCACATAGCCGCCTTGATGCGCTCTTGCGCTGCACTGATTAATCCATCTAAATTTGAGGGGTGGAGCACAACCGTAGAAGAAGCTAAGGTGATGGGTACTCCAATAATTTTGTCATCACTGAGTGTTCATCGAGAACAAAGCCTTGATGCTTTGTTTTTTGACCCGACATCACCAGAGCAATTAGCTGTTATTTTGGAAAACTTTACTCCTATGAGTTCTGAGAAACGCATGGCTATGCATAAGTTCGCTACAGATGCGGCATTAATTAATATGGAGAGATTTGCCATGGAGTTTTCTGGACTGGTGGAACAACAAATAAAGTACAGGAAATAATTGGTGTTTTATGATAAAAGTGTTAGTCGTGAGTACAGGCAACACATAATCAGATACGTTATGTATAGCGCTTTAGCCAATTCTTTTACGGGCGCACATCTTGCTGAACCAAGATGGGATGGAGTGGATATTGTCGAAGATTTAAAAGAGCTTTGCGTTTGGGTGTTTTTGGAAGAGACCATGTTGTTAAAACTTTCTCTGAATCTGTTGTTATGGAAAAGTTGCTTTCTATTTATAGAGAACAGGGTATAGCAACTGAATGTATATAGAAAAGCCAGCTAATGAGATGAAAAGCCTTATATCAGTCATAACTGTTTGTTTTAACAGTTCTGCAACTATTGAAGATACGATTAATTCTGTGGAAGCACAAAGATATAGTAATGTTGAACACCTCGTCATTGACGGTGCTTCAACAGATAGTACTATGGAAATAGTTGGGCAACATGCAAGCATTAAGCGAGTGATTTCTGAGCCTGATGGTGGTATTTATGATGCTATGAACAAAGGCATTTCTACTGCTCAAGGTGAAATTATTGGTATGTTGAATGCAGACGATTTATACGCTGATGATGATGTGCTTTCAAGGGTTGCTGAACTGTTTTCAGATGCATCAATAGATGCGTGTTACGCTGATCTAGTGTATGTTAAACAGCAGGATACAAATGTAATTGTTAGGTATTGGAAGTCAAAAGAGTTTGAATCTGGGCTCTTTAAAGATGGATGGATGCCGGCACACCCGACATTTTTTGTTAGAAAAAGTGTTTATGAGCGTCTGGGTGGTTTTGATTTGAACTATAAAATTGCTGCAGATTTCGAACTCTTATTCAGATTTATTGAACAGCATAAAATTAGAACTAGATACTTACCCAAGGTGCTTGTGAAAATGCGTTTAGGGGGTACAACCAATAAGAGTTTAGCAAACATTTATAAGCAGAACAGAGAAATTCTTAGGGTTTTAAAATGTAATTACAGTAGATTCTCCATTAGTAACTTTATTCTGAATAAAGCAATCAGTCGATTTACACAATTTTTAACTAAACCAAATTAGCAAAATAATTTTGGCATCAGGCATATCGTGATTCATAAATTCACTGGTTCTATTTGGGCATTGTTAGAATATCTGTGTTACCCATTGATAATTTTCGTTGCTACTCCTTATTTGCTGCATACCTTAGGTGCAGAAAATTATGGTTATTGGATGCTGTTGAATGCAATAGTTAGTTTGGGTGTGGTTTTAAATGTTGGTACTAGTGCGGCTACCATTAAATTAATTTCAGCTGGTATTGGCAAACAAAATAATGGCGACATAACGCACATTGTAAATTCATCTTTGACTATCGCTATATTTGGCGGGGGTCTTCTTGCTCTAATTATTTCAATTGTATTTAGTCTAATGGGAACTGGCTTATTTGAAAAAATGAGCAATCATTCTTTGTTGCTTTTAACTGGTTTAACTGCTGCACTTTTAGCATGGATAGAGCAAATTGATAATGTATTTACTTCAACAATCAAAGGTAGTGAGAAGTTTGGATTAGCTGCAAAAATTGAAATTATTAGTAAAACACTTCAGATTCTTGTGGCGGTACTCGTAGTCGGGTTTTCAGGCAGTATGGCTGCATTTTACTTTTCATTTGTGATTGTTGCCGTATGTCGATTGTTTATCAAATATCTAGTGGTGAAGAAGTATTTAAATATTTCTAATTTTAAATTAGGCCTTAATGGAGTAAGAGAAACATTAATATATGCGAAATGGGGCTGGTTGCAAGGCTTAGGCTCACTTTTATTTGGTGTGGCAGACCGATTTTTAGTTGGATCTATCATGGGAGCCACTGCGCTTACATACTACTCAGTTGCAACCCAATTAGCGCAGCAAATACACGCAATTTCTTCGGCGGGGTTAAGTGTTATATTTCCAAAAATAAGTCGTAAAATAGAGGGGGCTTCAAGTTTTTCACTACGTAAAATTGCTCATTTAGCAATTATGGGAAATTTTTTCATTAGTAGTGTATTGGCTATAAGCTTGTTTATATTTGGCCATGATATTTTATTGATTTGGCTAGGTACGTCTATCGCAAGCACCAGTTCTGAAATTCTCTTTTATTTAACTATAGGGTATTGGCTATTAGCAATGAATGTAGCACCGCATTTCATATTGCTGGCTATTGGTAGAATGAAATTTGTTGCACTATCTAATGTTGTAGCTGGAATTGTTTCATTAACCATAATGTTCATTTTAATTGGGTCTAACGGCCTAGTCGGTGTTGGTGTTGCTAGAATTCTTTATGGCATTATTACCTTGGTTAATTTTTTATCGTTGTTTGATTATTTAAAGAAAAGAAATGAAAAGTATATTGAGTAGATTTTATTTAAGTGTGCATATTCGAGGATCTCGATTAATTATTCCTACTGATAAGCCGAAAGTTGTCCATTCGAAAATCAATGGCTATAAAGTATTTATCCTTAATAAAAATGCAGAGTCTATGGCCTATAAAGCTGAATATAAAAATAAGTATTTTAATGGTTTATTTTTAGCAAATCCCAACCTTGCGTACACGAACTAATTGAGGTT
Source organism: Methylotenera sp. (assembly GCA_027310735.1). Classification (GTDB taxonomy): domain Bacteria; phylum Pseudomonadota; class Gammaproteobacteria; order Burkholderiales; family Methylophilaceae; genus Methylotenera. Next base: position 4,426 of record DAIDAH010000035.1, read on the forward strand.
TATTTAATGCTTAAATCATTTCTAAAACGCGTTATTCGATCGCTAGGTTTTGACTTACGACGATTTGATCCGGAACATTCCGACTCTGCACAATTTAAACAAATGCTGTCGACACACGGAGTTAATTTAATTCTTGATGTTGGAGCCAATACAGGTCAATATGGCCAGTCTCTTCGAGACTTGGGTTTCAATGGGCATATTGTTTCGTTTGAACCTTTGACTGAAGCAAGAAAGAGTCTATTGAGGGCTTGTGAAAGTGACCCTATGTGGGATGTTGCACCACAGGCGGCGATTGGGAGTGAGGATGGTGAGGTTGATATTCATATCGCTGGGAATTCGGTGAGTAGTTCAATTTTGGATATGCTTGATGCGCATTCGAGCGCAGCTCCAGATTCTGTTTATGTAGGTAGTGAGCGAGTCCCTTTAAGGCAGCTAGACACGTTAGCAATTGAGTACTTTACGACTCAAAGTGTGGCTTTTTTAAAGATAGATACACAGGGTTATGAAGATAAAGTTTTGAGTGGTGCTGCCAAGGTTTTAGATAATGTTGTGGGATTACAATTAGAGTTGTCATTACTTCCCTTATATAAAGATCAGTTACTATTTCAAGCTATGGTTGAACGATTAGGGGCTATGGGTTTTGACTTATGGTCGTTAACATCGCCTATTATTGACTCAAGGAATGGTCGTTTTTTGCAAATAGATGCAACTTTCTTTAAATCTACTTAGGTTTGTAGGTTTAAATATTATTTGCTTTTGGCATCAACACATTGATGAACGGTTTTCACGCGACTCTAATTTTGTATTGCAGATTAAATGACTACTCCAGTTCCTGATGTAACAAATACCTATAATTTTCCCGCTGGAAAATTATTTTTTTTGCCGCCAAACTTAAGCCGAATCGATGAGGGGGGCTTACGTAAACACGGTTTGATTACGTCTGGTAATTTAAACAAAACAGGAGCCTTTGAGCAGGGACGTCATGACCAGCCTTTAATTACAATTATTACAGTTGTCTTTAATGGCGTTCAAAGCATTAGAAATACAATCCAGAGTGTTGTTAGCCAAGGTTACGATAATATTGAGTATATTATTATTGATGGCGGTTCTACTGATGGAACCATAGATGTGATTCGAGAGTACGATAATGTGATTGATTATTGGGTCAGTGAGCCAGATCATGGAATATATGATGCTTGGAATAAAGGGGTCGCTTTAGCTACTGGAGAGTGGATTGGATTTCTGGGTGCAGATGATATTTATCTTCAAGGCGCTATACAGTCATACATTGGTTTAATTGCAACGTTTAGTAATACTCAGGTTGATTACATATCTTCGCGAGCCAATTTAGTGTTGAATTCTAAAATACTTAGGACAATCGGCCAAAAATGGAATTGGAAGTCTTTTCAGAAATGGATGAATGTTGCACATGTAGGTTCCTTACATCATAAATCATTGTATGAGAAATATGGTTTATATGACCTTACTTATAAACTTTGCGGAGATTACGAGTTGTTATTACGCCCTCGATCCACGTTGCATGCGGCATATCTTGATATGATTACCGTGAATATGAGTGTTGGTGGGGCAAGTGATAATTTATCCGCTTATTTGGAAACTGAAAGAGCTAAAGTTCTAACGGGAGGGCGAAATTTTTGGCTAAGTCGATTCGAAAGAATATTTTCCATTAAAAAGTGGCAGTTAAGAAGACTACTATGGTATTAATTTGCCACTTAAATCGTTAAGTCTGGACTATTTTGAGGCAACAACTACATATCTATGATTTTAAAAATTAAAGAAAAACTTAACTCAGAATACCAGTTGAATGTTTTCAACTGGAAGAGCTTAATGATTGGCGTTTTGTTATTGTTGACAATCACTATTCCATCGTTGGGTATGGCTATGGGTGCAGACTCCATGGCAGCAGGATTGATGGTTGTTATTATTTTCTATATAGCACTTTGCTTGAAGATATATACCTTAACTGAAATCAGAAATAATCCACATGATGTGGTGCTTATATTTATTAGTTTATCTGCAGGAATATTCATTCATGGGCTAATTAACTATTGGCTTCATTATAGCTTTAACATTCATCGATTTTTGGAAACCTTTGTATTTTTGATATTGTTTCTGTTGGGAGCATTTTCCTTTGTTTTAGTAGCAAAAAAATCAGATGAACATCAGGTTGATTTTGTTTTGAAGTTTGTATTTTATGCATTGATAATTGTGGGAATTCTTAGCATCTTAGGATATTCTCCTTTTTTTAGTGAATGGAAGGCTATGGTTTTTTATATGGAGCCATCTCACTTTGCTTTAAGTTTCTTACCGTTTTTGCTTTATATTGCTGTGCAGTCCGATATTAAGTATAAGCTTATCTGGCTTGCTATAAGCTTTGAAATAGCCTTAATGGTACAAAATTTAACGCTGATATTAGGAATTATTTTTATATCGATTTTAGTGCTTCCCATAAGAAAGTTCCTAGTATTACTTGCTTCATTTTCATTGCTTTTTTATACAAATAAAATTGTTTCGCATGTCTACTTCATTATGAATAACTCAGCAGTCGGTGCAAATATGCCAGACGCAGTTTCTTATGTTGCAGATAGAGTGTCTTTGACTAGTCCGAACTTGTCTGTATTGGTATTCAAATCAGGGTGGGAGCGCGCGTATTTGAATTTTATAGATAATTTCGGCTTTGGTATTGGATTCCAACAATTAGGTTTTGTTGGGCGAGATGGTGAGATCATGACTAATATAATGAATGTTGTTGCAGGACAAAAAACATGTTTATTGGATGGCGCAACAGTTGCCGCGAAGTTAGTGAGTGAGTTTGGTATGATGGCTATAGTTGCACTTGGTCTCTATTCTATTTATGCAATAAGATACGCGGTAAATCTACGTGAGCTTTCACTAAGAAAGAATAAAATTAGAGATTCTAAGTATGTGTTTTTCTTGGCGTGTTTTTTGATGTTTTGTATAGACTTATTTGTTCGTGGTACGGGTTATTTTTCTTCTAGCGCATTTCTTTTTACGGCCTCATTGATATGGATTCTGATGCTTCATTCTAAATCTACAGGCATGAAATCATGAATTATTTAGAGCGTTATGGGTGGCTAGGATTAGTGCGTTTAGCACGTGATTATCTTTATACGAAACTTTTTGTTTCAGCACAAGTAAGGCTGGTTCGTTTGCCCGCTTATATTAGAGGGCGGGCTTGTATTGACTTTGGCGCATCTCTAACCACTGGCGTTGGTGTAAGGCTTGATGCATTTTCAACTCCAGAAAAAGTAGTTATGCATTTCGGAAATAATGTCCAGTTAAATGATTATGTGCATATTGCTGCTATAGAGCACGTTGAGATTGGTGATCATACATTGATTGCTAGTCGTGTCTATATTAGTGACCATAATCATGGTTGCTATAGTGGTGTCGATGTCAATTCGACACCTCATATACATCCAATGCATCGGCCTCTAATTGCTAAACCTGTAAAAATTGGTAGAAATATTTGGATTGGTGAGAATGTATGTATATTGCCTGGAGTTGTTATCGGTGATGGATCAATCGTTGGCGCTGGGTCTGTTGTTACGAAAAATGTTCAAGCAGGGAGTATTGTTGCTGGAAATCCAGCTAAACTGATTCGATTATTTGATGATATAAGTGGTCAGTGGGTAAAAGTTTGAAAACCAAAGTGTTGGTGATATCGGCAGTAAATTTTACTGAGGGTGGGCCGTTAACCATATTGCGTGACTGTCTTGCTTCCGCCTCACATTATCTTCCTTCTGATTGGAAAATTGTTGCATTAGTGCATGACAAAGGGCTGGTGAATGCTGCACGTGTAAAACTGATTTCAGTTCCCAATGCAAAGAGTTCTTGGATAAAAAGACTCTATTATGAGTGGGTAGTATTCCGGAAAATTTCAAAAAAACTAAAACCAGACTTATGGTTTTCATTGCATGACATTACACCAAGGGTGATTTCTCGTCGCCAAGTTGTTTATTGTCATAATCCTTCTCCGTTCTATAAATTATCACTTCGCGAAGCTATTTTTGAACCCAAATTTTTGATATTTAATTTATTTTATAAATACCTTTATGGAGTCTTTATCAACAGAAATCATTGGGTTGTTGTACAGCAGGACTGGTTGAGGGATGCTTTTAAAAAACTGTTTGGTTCTTTACCAATCATAGTGGCCTATCCTTCAGTCAACATTACTAAATCAAGTGAAGTTGTCGCCCAATCAGAGAGACCTGTTATATTTTTCTACCCGGCACTTCCTCGAGTATTTAAGAATTTTGAGGTAATTGGTGAAGCAGCAAGAGTGCTGGCTGAAAGAGGTGTGTCTGGGTTCGAAATAAGAATAACCATTAGTCCCAACGAGAACCGATATAGCAAATGGTTATATTCAGAATATGGGCGGGTACCTAATTTGCATTTTATTGGTAGGCAAGATAGATTGGGAGTTTCTCGGAATTACCAGGCTGCATCAACATTATTATTCCCTAGTAAATTAGAAACATGGGGGCTACCTATTTCTGAGGCAAAAGCGTACAAAAAAAGAATTTTGGTTGCTGATTTGCCTTACGGTAAGGAGACTGTGGGCAATTATCAAAACGTGACTTTTTTTGAACCAACAAATGCCGTTATGTTGGCTGATTTAATACAAGAAATCACTGAGAGTAAATTGCAGCAGCTAGGAAATATTGCATCTGAACCTAGTGAACCTTTTGCTGCCAATTGGGCCAACCTTTGGCCCAAAATGATTGAAGGCCTATGATAGATATACTCAACTTATACTTACAGTAAAGTTACTGTTAAGGATTTAATAAAATTGCTTAAAATTACTATTAGCGCATCTCTTGTTGTGTACAAACCAGATTTTTTGGCTCTTGAGCACACTGTATTAAATTTGCATCTAGCTGTTCTAGTAGCCAAGAATGATTATGATGTTTCTTTTAATTTAACCGTGGTAGACAATTCATCTGACGAAGCTTACTACCAACGGTTAAAGTCTTGGATTGAGCACATTTCGGTCAATGTTCCAGATTTAAACCTGCATTTACTTCGTTCTCCAGATAATGTTGGTTATGGGCGTGGTAATAATTTAGTTATAGAAAAATCACAGTCTAAATATCATTTAGTAATAAATCCAGATTTGTATGTAGAAGCAGATGCCATAAGAAATGCCTTAGCATTCATGGAGTCAGATGTTAATGTTGGTTTGTTGTCGCCCTCAGTTTTTGGTGAAGATGGTATTCGACAATACTTATGTAAGCGAAACCCAACATTGTTTATCATGTTCTTACGTAGCTTTTCTCCGAAATGGGTTAGACACACCTTTCGATCTGTTATTGAAAAATTTGAGATGCGGGATATTAGTTATGATGAAGTCATAGATGGGCTTCAGTATCCAAGCGGATGCTTTATGTTTTTTCGCACTAAACCTTTGCAACAAATTCAAGGATTTGATTCTAGGTATTTTTTACATTATGAAGATGCAGATATAGGTCGAAGAATGCTTAAAATTGCGCGAGTGGCCTATGTACCAAGTGTTAAGGTGGTTCATAAGTGGGCGCGTGATACTCATACATCATGGAAAATGCGAATGGTGACTGTTAAGTCAGGATTGCTCTACTGGTGGATATGGGGTGGGATTTTTAAACCTACAACAGCATATAACTTTAACCCTCAAAGCTTAGCTCCTCAAATTGAATTTAAGTCCAAAGTCAGTAAAAAAATACTAGTTACTGGTGCTACTGGTTTTATTGGAAAGTCACTTTGTGAGGAATTAGTGCTGAATGGACAAGATGTTTGTGTTGCAATACGTGCTGATGTTAATCCAATTACAAATGCAAGTATGGTTAAGATTGGAGAGCTAAATGGCCGCACGGATTGGTCTACTGCACTGGATAAAGCTGATGTTGTTATTCACCTCGCTGCCCGCGTACATGTTCTGAATGATGGTGCGAATGATTCATTAACAGAGTTTCGAAAAGTTAATGTTGATGGCACGTTGAACTTAGCATGGCAGGCGGCTCAAGCAGGTGTGAAACGTTTTATTTTTATAAGCTCAGTCAAAGTGAATGGTGAGCTTACCTCGATGGATAGGCCCTTTAGAGAAACTGACATTGCGAATCCACAAGACTCTTACGGGATATCAAAGCTTGAGGCCGAGCAAGGTTTATTGCAAATAGCGCAACAGACTGGTATCGAGGTGGTGATTATTCGCCCGCCGCTAGTTTATGGAGCAGGAGTAAAAGCTAATTTTGCAAGCATGATGCGTGCTGTCAAACGGGGCATTCCACTACCATTGGGTGCTATTAGTAATAAGCGTAGTTTTGTATATGTAGGTAATCTAGTCAGCTTGATTATAAAGTGTATTGATCACCCAGCGGCAGTCAATCAAGTGTTCTTAGCTTCCGATGGCTATGATATTTCAACAACTGAATTACTAAAAGAATGCGCCAAGGCACAGGGAGTGAAGGTAAGGTTATTTCCGATTCCTCAAATGATGATTGAGGTTTGTGCAGTTCTCTTCGGTAAGCGGGTTGTTGTGCAACGGTTGTGTGGAAATTTGCAGGTTGATATTAACAAAGCGAACACATTGCTTGGATGGGTGCCACAAGTATCAGTTGCAGAAGGCTTGAAGGTAACTGCCAATAGTTTATAGAGCAGAAGTTTTTGGGCTCGATTTTCTGACTGGCAGGGGTGATTTTTTTGACTGCTTTACTTGTCTTGAACCGATCACCAGTGAAGGGATATGTCCGCCCTTTGACATCTTCGCTTGACCATAATAGGATCTTGTTGCGCTAACTGCATGCCCAAGAGCAATAGATATGTCATCAAGTACCATGCCGGAGCTTTTCATATCTGAGCCGAGCGCGTGTCTAAAGCAATATGCAGTTATTGATTTTTTACGTTCTGGCCAGAGTTTTTTTGCAATAGCCCTTATAGTGCTTGTCATGCTGGAGGCGTTTTTAATTTCAATGCTTGCACTTGTCCTTATGGTCGCAGCAAGTGCATCTACCATCGGATACTTGCCTAAGTCAAAATATATTTCTCGCCATTTTTGTCCAGCATGATAGTTCACCGTTCTCTTTAAGACCTCATCTGAGGATGGAATTTTTTTTCGAACACTAATTTTTCCATCCTTTACCTTTGAGCTTTCTATTCTACAAACTAATTGATTGTTTTTAACCTCTAAGTGAATGCCTTTTTTCAACTCTTCTGGTCGGCAACCAGTTATGGCTAATACATGAATAGGTAAGCTCCATGTTTCAATTGCCTCGTTTAAAATTTTCTGACGCCAATCACTTGGAAGTTTCTTCATATGATGTCGTTTAGATGTTCGTTTCTTTTGTTCAGACTTTAGAATAGGGCATGCAGTGGGCATGTCTTCTAGTAGTTTCACATATTGCTTAGCTGTAGATAGTTGTTCAACCCAGGCATGTTGAAGCACGGATCTTTCTTCATTACTAATTGAGGTGTTACCTAACTCTTTAAGTTTACTTACTTGCTGATCTTTAAAGTGTACTAAATGATCAATACAAACATGGGTGATTGCAGCTCTGCGTTTGTACCAAGTGTTCTTAGATTTTGTTTTCGCCGCCAAGGCTAATATATCGTCGTTCTGTGAGTCTCTTTTATTACTCAACCGATTATAGCAAGCTTTATAGTCGAGTTTGGTTTTCTCTGAAGTGTCAATATGATCTTGTTGATATATGTGGATCATATCTACCACTTTTTTAATAAAGTCTACTTCTATTTGTATGTTAAGGCTCATTGTTATTTCTTGTGTTTATCTGTTGTGCGTAATAGTTGAGATATGAAGGCTTACCATATATTTTTATTGCCTATTAATTTTTGCATTTATTTTTTATAAATATATATAGTATGTCCGCATTCTTTGCTATAACTCAGAATATTAATTATTCACATTAGTTCATCATGTTATGATTTATTTTTTTTAGTGTAGATGAATGTAATTAAGATAATTAGGAGGCTGACATTAATTGGCATATTTCATAAAAAATAGTTGATGTAATATTGTGATGTCTAATTCAATTAAATCTTCATCCACTTCAACATTACTTAGCGCATCGCTAGATTGTATGTAATCAAGCTACAATAGTCAGAAGTGCACTTGCTTGGTGAGGTAAATGGTTTTTTGATTAGCGAATTAGGTTAGGCAACAACTAGTATATAGAGTGTATTGTATTTTTTTGATTGAGTTCTAATGAAACGTTTATTTGATTTGTGTCTGGCGTTGGTTGCATCTTTCTTTTTAGTGATACCGTTTCTGCTAGTAGCAGTTGTGGTTAGGCTAACATCAGTTGGCCCGATTTTATATTGGTCTGATCGTGTAGGTCGCGATAATACGATATTTAAAATGCCTAAATTTCGCTCTATGCGTATTGATACACCTGCTGTGGCAACACATTTGTTAGCAGATCCTAAACAGTTTTTAACGCCAGTGGGTTCGTTCTTGCGTAAATCCAGTCTGGATGAGTTGCCTCAGCTCTGGAGTATTCTTAAAGGAGATATGAGCTTAGTTGGACCACGACCAGCGTTGTTTAATCAAGATGACCTAATTGCATTGAGGACGCAGTATGGTGTCGAAAAATTAGTGCCGGGCTTAACTGGTTGGGCGCAGATTAACGGTCGCGATGAGTTGCCAATACCTGATAAGGTTAAGCTAGATGTAGAATATTTACATCATCAGTCTTTTTGGCTAGATATAAAAATTATATTTCTGACATTTTTGAAGGTAATTCTAAGAGATGGCATTCAGCATTGAATGCCTAGGAGTTTTAATATGCTAGGATTTGTTCTGAATATTTGTCTAGAAAAGAACATCTATATACTACTTCTAGCAGCAGGCTTTTAAGTCCGTCATGTTAAAGTGTCATTAATTCTGTTGAGCCTAAAAGAATGATGATTGGACTCATAATTTCCTATAAATAATAATGATAATTGAATGAAAAAAACACTAATTAACTCAATTACTTTTTTAGCTTTATTGCATGATGTTGCAGTGGCAACCATTGCTTGGGGCGTTGCTTTTTTATTACGGTTTAACTTTTCAATACCCATTGAGCATATCCATTACATGGAGCAGTCTGTCATTTGGGTGGTTCCTTTACAAGGTGCGGTATTTATCTCTTTTAGTTTATATCGAGGCATGTGGCGGTTCGCAAGCCTTCCGGACTTAAAGCGCATACTGTTTGCGGTTAGTTTATCTGCGGTGCTAGTCACTGCTATGTTATTTATGTTTCAGTCTACAATTGTAGTACCACGTTCTGTATTGGTTCTTGATCCACTACTATTAATGCTCATGATGGGTGGTAGTCGCTTTGCATACCGCGCATGGAGAGAGCATCAGCTTTTTGGTGTTAATTTAGGTCAAGGTACACCTGTGGTTGTCCTTGGATCTGGTGATGCGGCTGTTGCTTTGGTTAAGGATCTGGTGCGCAGCCAGGAATGGCACGTCGTTGGCTTGCTAGGCGACGATGAGTCAGTAATAGGTCGTGAAATTATGGGTGTTAAAGTACTGGGCAACATCGAGCAGTTACCTAGTATTGCAAAAGCACTCGATATTCGGGATGTTATTGTTGCTAAACCATCGGATGCACATCAAGCGCGTCGACGTGCGGTTGAGATTGCGAGTAAGGCTGGTTTGAATGTACTTACAGTGCCATCCGTTGAAGATTTAATGAGTGGCAAAGTAAAAGTTTCCAAAATTCGACAAGTTGAAATCGAAGATTTGCTAGGCCGTGATGCTGTCAGTCTTGATAACTCTGGTTTGCAAAGCCTAATCAATGGGCAAGTGGTCTTGGTTAGCGGGGCAGGGGGGTCCATTGGTTCGGAGTTATGTCGTCAAATTGTAAAATATAAGCCAGCGACGCTAATTTGTTTAGATATTTCAGAGTTTTCACTTTATGTACTAGAGCAGGAGTTAAGCGCACTCCAACTGACGACTACACTTGTTTATAAGACTTGTGATGTAAAAAACAGAGTGCGAATTAATCATTTGTTAACTCAATATCAACCGACTATTGTCTTTCATGCCGCAGCATATAAGCATGTGCCAATGATGGAAAATGGCAATGTATGGGAGGCGCTATCCAACAATGTGATTGGTACATATACGTTGGCTTCAGCTTGCAAGGAAGCTGGGGTTGCGAAATTTGTTTTAATCTCAACCGATAAGGCTGTTAACCCAACCAATGTGATGGGGGCTAGTAAACGTTTGGCAGAAATGGTGTGTCAAGGCTTACAAGAGGATGTAGGTACGCGTTTTGTTATTGTGCGCTTTGGTAATGTGTTAGGTAGTAGTGGTAGTGTGATTCCTAAGTTCCGTGAACAAATCGCTAAAGGGGGGCCTATAACAATTACGCATCCAGAAATTACACGCTACTTTATGTCGATTCCTGAGGCAGCGCAGTTAGTGATGCAGGCTGGTTTAATGGGAGCAGGTGGTGAAATTTTCGTACTCGACATGGGTGAGCCAGTTAAGATCGTTGCTTTAGCCGCAGACATGATTCGTCTATCAGGTTTGGCGCTAGACGAGATTGAAATTGAATTCGTAGGTTTGCGTCCGGGTGAAAAGCTTTATGAAGAGCTGTTAGCCGACGATGAACATACCATGCCCACTCCACATGAAAAGTTACGCATTGCGAAGGCAAGAACGACAGATACCGCTTGGGTAAATAATCTGTTGAAATGGATTGAAAGCGCACATAGCGCGAATGAAAGTCTTGTAAAAGCAGAGTTGGCTGTTTGGGTTGAAGAGTATAGCCCACAATATTTAGATGCTAATGCTGGCTTTGCTAATCTTACGGCAGAGCGAGTAGTGATACATTGATTGAATAGGCAATAAATACCTCTTTGCAAACCATGTTTGCTTAATGTAAATAATTGACGTGTTTGTTTTGCGGCATGCTCCACAATCAATGCACTTGGCAGACTTTTTTTACTTTAGTTTTTTCAAGATATACCACTAAATTCTTATACGAAATTTACAGTCGTTATCATCTCACTCAAAAGTTAATTTGCTTCAATGTTAGTGACCCGCGCATAGAGCTTAATTTATTCGGTAG
>DAIDAH010000360.1 GCA_027310735.1 Methylotenera sp.
CTCCCCTTAACGATCACATAGCCGCCTGCCGTTGACTCTACGCCACTCATTTGGCAAACATCATTACGTAACTTACAACTCAAACCAATTTTCGCGTAATTAAATTGTTTAAAAAAACGTAAGAAACTGCGCTGTATTGCAGCCGCAGCACCCGCTCCACCTAAAGCAGAAATATTTTCTACCGCACGTTGCGAGATTTTTTTAGGGTATTTTCCAGGACTACTTTCAATTTTCGCGTCAAAATTCACAGGCTTCCAATTTTGCATTTGCAAGTTACCAACATCGCCGTCCAGCTTACCTTCAATAGCACCAAAGCTAAATGTACGTGTTAAGTCGCCCAAGTCTAAATAACGAAAACTCATATCCAGATTTAGTTTTGGCACAGTTCCTAGTGGATCCTGCATCACTAGATTACTAACCGTTGCCTTACCTGAAAATACATTAAATACCATTTGCCCATCGGTCGTCAGCATGCCATGCGTATAGGTGACCTGAGGGATTTCCGCTGAAGCCTTACCTTCCATACGCGGCAGTTTTAAGGCAAGACTAAAATCCGGCATGGAAATAGGCGCTAATTTAGCCCCCAAATGCCAATGCCAATTACCGCCTATACGCGCGGCTGACACATCAGACAACTGTAACGCGCCATCTAAAATCGGTAGCGTTACATTTGGAGAGGTCAGTGAATAACGATTCACCTCTGCGCTGATACTGGTCTTACCTAACGGCAGATTAAGCAAACTGCCGCTCATATAAGCAAGACTCACCGTCCTAGCATCATCATAGCTCCAAGGAATATTCGCATTGACTTTATAAAAGCTAAACTTATTATTTTTATCGCTAATATCAACATCATTCAAATGCAAATCAAACATTTGTAGCTCAGCATCACGTATCGTAACTTTCAATGCAGCTTTACCTGCCACATCGATATTATTAAATGCTGTTTTCTCTAGCAAGGGCTTGAAAATTAGAGGATATGCCGCAGATAACTCCAGATTTGGCAAATCAGCATTGAGTCGTATCAGGGAATAGTCTTTCAACCGCATTTGACCATCAAAACTGAGCTGGCCTACATCCTTAATATTGATATTTGCACTATCAAAAGTGATAATGCCGTCCTCAAAAACACCCGATGCAATAAATTGATGCCCGCCATTTGCAACATAAAATGGCTGCCAGAACATTTCGCCGCCAGTCCAGTTCAGCACGTTGTGCCAACGCCAGCCATTACCATCTTTCGTGACATTCAGTTGCAAATTACCTGATAATTTTTCCGCTGCATGCAAACCAGCTTCATCGCTAAAGCTGGCTTCCTGCACACTCAAATCAGCAGAGAACCCTTTAGATTGGGGCAGCACATTTAAACTAAATGGCAGTTTAATACGTTCTGCCTGCACTAATCCGTGAGCACAAGACCAAGTTCCGTCATTCAAGTTACGAGGCACATTGCAACTCAACTTGGCCTGCATCCAGTTGTTATCTGCGCTTGGCTTAATTTCAGCCGCCAGCACAATAATGGGATTAGCGTGAAGATCTATCACCAGTGCAGCTT
>DAIDAH010000361.1 GCA_027310735.1 Methylotenera sp.
TTGTGGTTGAGGCCTTTAAAGCGCGTGGTTTGCAATTGGCTTGGGCGAACTATCTGGGCGACGTGCCTGCGCAAATTATCAGCTCATTACAAGCTAGTATGGCGCGCGGTGATGTTGTGTTTTCATTTGGTGGCATTGGTGCCACGCCTGACGATTACACGCGGCAATGTGCTGCGGTAGCGGCGAATTTACCCATTGAGCGACACGCAGGGGCTGTGGCAGAAATCGAGGCACAGTATGGCGAAGGCGCGTATCCCAAACGCATATTGATGGCAGATTTTCCGCAGGGTGCAACGTTGATTCCTAACCCAATTAACCGCGTGGCAGGCTTTGCCATCAACTCGCATTATTTCATGCCAGGCTTTCCAGAAATGTCGCACCCAATGCTGGAGTGGGTACTGGATACGCATTATGCATATTTGTTTCACACGCAGGATTACATAGAAGCATCCATTTTAGTGATGGATGCAGGTGAGAGTCGATTAATAGACTTGATGGCACATATCGTTGCGAAGTATGCTGAGCTTAACCTTTTTAGCCTACCCAAGCTGGATGCAAGACGCACCACGGAACTCGGTATAAAAGGTGCGAGTGCACAAGTACAAACGGCGTTAGCAGAAATAAAGCAAGCGGTTACAGCACTTGGTTTTCCATGGAGTGATGCTTGATGCTAGCCATGCAATGCAGAGCCGGTTGCGGCGCATGCTGTATCGCCCCTTCGATCTCCTCACCAATTCCAGGTATGCCTTTAGGGAAAAAGGCTGGAGAACGCTGTATTCAACTGACGCAAGATAATAAGTGCATGTTATTTGGTAAACCTGAACGGCCATCAGTCTGCTTATCTATCGCACCTAGTCATGAGATGTGTGGTGACAACTCATCTGATGCGATTAATTGGCTTATTGCACTTGAAAAAGCAACGACACCTCATTCAGAACCCTGACATCTCAGGCTATAGCTATACTTTGCCACTAGAATCGTAGTTATATTATCGAAAGTTCAAGCCTATCAAGGACTCAAGACTAATAGCAATCTTTCAAAACACATCTCACATACCTATGAACAATTAAGGACTAGACCTCAAATCCTGTCGAAATTTAATTATTTAAGTAATTAAATTTATCAAGCATGCAAACTTTTATGCAAATCCATGCTCTCACCACAAGCGCACTTGTAACAAAATATAACAATATATTAATTACGAATGTATAAAATGACACCTCCCCTCAATCCTAGGAAAAATCAGATGAAAAAATCACTAGTCCCGTTATTACTTGCAGGCTTGATTTCAGCATGCGCATCGCAACACGTAAAAGAAACACCTGCACCTGTGGCAAGTACGCCAGCACCAACAGCGACACCTGAGGTGACTCCACCGGCAGTGACTTCTGCACCTGCAGAAACAAAAATCGAAGTTAACCCGTTAACAGACCCAAACAACATTCTGTCAAAACGTAATGTTTATTTTGATTTCGACAAATATGACATCAAACCTGAATATCGCGCATTGATCGAAGCACATGCGCAGTATCTTGTTAGCCATCCTGATG
>DAIDAH010000362.1 GCA_027310735.1 Methylotenera sp.
GTGCACTATCGGTGGCATTTTTACCTTTAGTATTGGCGTACTGTTGTATGGGCTGAATGGCGTGCTTGGGCAGGATTTCTTTCCAGCGGCTTAATTGGTTTTGCGTCCAGTCTCCATAAATACGCCGGACACTCGCATCGCCAAATTTGGATATCTCTTCAAATAAGGCATCAATAATTGGAATAACGTTAAACGTATTGTCAGCATCAATCAGTACAGCTAGACGAGGGTTGTTTTTATCCGCGCTCATTTTGATGTCCAAATTTTATTTGAAGCTGAAAGTATACAACACATCCACTGCGCTTTCGGTGCCAGCTTCGGCGCGTAGTGACCAGCGTGGCGAGATGGTGAATGTGAGTCGGGCAACGTCAAGCAAACCGGCTATGCTTTTCACGTAACTGAGATAAAGCTTAGAGGTTAGGCGCTTGCCAAATACGAGTGACGCGCTTTCTGCATCTCCGCCAGCAAAGCTGAATTCATCCAGGCCTGCGGCACGGGCAAGCTGCGTTTGTAGCGGTACCGATTGGCCTTGCGATAACAGTACACCTGCGGCTAGTGACAACATGCCGTAATCATTTTTACCCGCTTGATCCATGCCGTGACCGAGTACCAGCCATGACAGTTTTTCACTTTCCGGCACGTTGGGGTCAGACACCAGTTGGGTCACAGGAATAAATGCACTCCCTGTGATTTCAACGCCAGCATTGATTGGCTTGCTGTTGCGCATGGCGCGGATATTGAGTCCTGGGTTATCCATCGGTCCGCTGAAATTCAGAATACCGCGCTCGATATTCAACACCTGACCATAAGCCATGTAGGTGCCTTTTTTAACCTGGATGCTGCCTTCGGTATGCGGGTGATATTGGGTTAAGCCGGTCATGGTCAGCCCGCCAATGAGTTCGGCATCAAGGCCGCGTCCGCGCAGAGTGAAGTCATTGCCTAAATCAATATGCAAGCCGTTGAGCAGAATCAGTAATGTCTGTTCCTTGGTAGCGGTTGATTGTCCAAGGATGACTACATCATCGCCGAGGACTGGCGCATCTTCATTGGCGAGTTCTATTAAGCCTTTGTCGACGGTGAATTTTCCCTGAATGGATAATACGCCATCGGCCAGCAGAGTTTGCCCTGAGCCGCTTAGAATGAGTAATCGGTCGGTACGCGATAGTATGGTGAATTTATTGGCAGTCCAGTCGAGGTTAATCTTTGGTTTGCCATTATCCAGCAACATTAAACCACTCACACTTAAACTGCCTGTGCCGCCTTGCCATGAGGCCTGTTTAATAAGCAGCTGGTCATTTTGGAATGCCGCCTGCAAGCTGCCATTACTTAAACTCACTCCTTCAGAAGGTATGGCTAAGTGTAGGTTTGTGCCTGTGACATTGCCGCTTAGATTGGGTTTGTCTAGGGTGCCATCGCCAGCAACGGTCAGGGTTAACTGCCCATCAATATCTGCATCCATGAGGCTGGTG
>DAIDAH010000363.1 GCA_027310735.1 Methylotenera sp.
GATTTATATGGAGGCTGCGGCTCAAATACATTTGAAACCGCATCTAGTTTCAGCCATTAAACAAAGTTTCGCCCCGTATTTGCAGCGTCCAGTGGTTGGTGTTCATGTGCGTCACGGTGACTATCACATGGAAAATCCAGATCGTTATGTGGTTGAAGGGGTGGAGTGGCCTGCCATTCCTGTATGGTGGTATGAGAAGGTGATGGCTAAAATTGCAGCTAGACAGCCAGACGTTTGCTTTTTACTGTCTAGTACCGGCGACCCTGATAGCTATCCTACTTTGCGCAAAAATTTTGATGTGTTTACTGTAGATGCGCCTTCACCTTATGGATACAAAGGTGCGGATCATCGCTCCGTTGTGAATCCTGTAGCTGATTTATTTGCGCTGGCTTGCACACCCGTGATGTTGGCAACGCCAATTTCTGGTTACTCACATTGGGCAGCAAATGTGTTGGGCGCGCCTACCACTTGTATCGTGCCTTTGCCAGATGCTACCGCGGAAAATGTATTGTGCGGGCGTGTTGATTTATATAGCAGAAGGCTCCCAGTATGGCGGAATGCGGGAAGGGAAGGTACAGATACTACCCCACTGGATGCTAATTTGGTTGGCGTTGATTTTAGTCAGAGAGCACATCTGGATTGGCTATAATTAACGCTGTAAAAATCTGGCCAAGTGCTTGGTAAGTAGGTAGCCCAGTTTAATTAATGGTGAAAATAGGCTGCTTATTACAGGAAGTTTATTGCTTTTTACTAGATTTAGTTGGGTTTAAAAGTGCGAGTTTCAAATAACGATAATAAGTTGTTTCCGCATTAGAAACAGCTAAAATAAATCCCATTTTCCCATCCAAAAATCCGCGGCGAATGAAGTAAGTGCGAAAAAACGCCCAGATGCCATGGTTTATTGCCTTGCCAAGCGAGGCTGACTTTCCTCGCTGATGTAGCATCATTGCTCCATCAGTGGAATAGCGGTTTACCTTATCTAATACTTCTTCCAGATTAACGTAGCTGATGTGCAACAGTGGTGACTTAAATGTCTTTGTTGGGTGATCTGTCAGTAATCGTTCATGTACTAAATCGTTGCTAAATCGACCGTAGCCACGCTTAAATAAACGCGTCACATAATCTGGTGACCAGCCGGAGTGTCGAATAAATTGCCCACAATAACTTGAGCTTCGCGGCATTCTATAACTAGCGTCAGCATTGCTGGCGATTGCTTGTTTGATCTCTTCTTGCAATGCCTCTGGTACGCACTCATCTGCGTCAATGGATAGTATCCAAGGATGAGTAGCTAATGCCAATGCTCTGTTTTTTTGTTGTCCAAAGCCGGGCCAGTTTTCTGTAACGGTTACCTTTGCACCAAATTGCTCACAGATGTTGATAGTGTTATCTGTGCTGCCAGAATCTACGATGATAATTTCATCAGCCCATGCCACTGAGCGTAGGCAATCGGCAATTGCATG
>DAIDAH010000364.1 GCA_027310735.1 Methylotenera sp.
TTTTAGCATCATATTCATGAATATGGCTTCAAATTGCTTGGCTACGCCTTTAATCGCTTCTGGGGAGTTTTCTTTTGCTGCTTGTTTAAGATTATTTAGGCTATTTGCATCAAAGGCAATCTTTCCCGAGAGGTCTGCTCCATTGACCATGTTAAATAACCTCCAAATCTGCACGCAGTGAGCCTGCAGACTTCATTGCTTGCAATATTGCAAGCAAATCTTGTGGTGAAGCACCAATAGCATTGAGGGCTTTAACTACGTCGGAAAGATTTGCGCCACTATTTAACTGTACAACTTTACCTGGTTCTTTAGATATTTCAATTTGTGAGCGTGCTGCGGCTACAGTTTGACCTGTTGATAATGCCCCTGGCTGGCTAATGACGGGAGTGGTGCTAATCACAACTGTTAAGTTGCCATGTGATACTGCGCAGCTTTCTAGTGTAACGGCTTGATTCATGACTACAGACCCTGTACGTGCATTGATAATGACTTTGGCAGTGGTTGCAGATGGAGAGATGTTGATGGATTCTAATGCCGCAAGAAATGCAACGCGACTGCTATTGATCGGCGGCAGTACACGAATTACACGACCATCTTGCGCGAAAGCTGTATTTTGTCCAAAACGGCGGTTAATCGCATCTACCACTATAGTGGCGGTAGAGAAGTCTGACTCTTTTAACTCTAATATAACGTTGTCTGTCAGGCCTATGCTGCTTGGAATAGCTCTTTCAACAGTCGCTCCTGATGAAATGCGGCCAACGCTAAGATGATTGATTTGTGCCTGAGCGCCGTTAGCTGCAGCGCCAACTCCACCAACAACCAAATTGCCTTGAGCCATTGCATAAATTTGGCCATCAGCACCTTTCAGTGGCGTCATTAGTAAAGTGCCGCCACGTAAACTTTTTGCATTACCCATGGATGAGACAGTGATGTCTATGGTCTGTCCGGGTTGAGCAAAGGCTGGTAAGCTGCTGGTAACCATGACCGCAGCTACGTTTTTCAGTTGCAAACTAGTACCTGGTGGCAAACTTACTCCCATTTGCTGCATCATGCTAATGATACTTTGAACGGTGAATGGTGTTTGTGTAGTTTGGTCGCCTGTACCATCAAGGCCAACTACTAAGCCGTAGCCAATGAGTTGGTTGCTCCGGACGCCTTGTATTGATGCAAGGTCTTTTAGTCTTTCTGCATAGGCGGGTTGTATTAAGGTTATGCCACCCAAAATTAGTAGGCATGTCTTAACAAGCCAGTTTTTGACGTTGCTTGGTATATTGGTGTTTAAGAGGTTATGCATTATTTCAATTTTTACCACGGACTTATACTCAAGAAGAAGCGCGCAAATATTGAAGAGATTGCAGCTGCATCAATTTTGCTATTGGTTCTATATTCAATGCGAGCATCAGCAACCTTGTTGGAGGTAACGAAGTTGCCCTGCGTAATCG
>DAIDAH010000365.1 GCA_027310735.1 Methylotenera sp.
GATAAAATATTTCCAAGTACGGCTTGTATCTTGCAACAAAAACTAGGTGTTGGTGGTTGTCCTGCTTTTGATGTGCAAGCTGTTTGTAGTGGGTTTGTATATGCGTTGGCGACTGCAGATAACTTTATTAAAACTGGAAGTGCTAAATGTGGATTAGTTATTGGCGCTGAAAGTTTCTCTCGCATTACAGATTGGACCGATAGAAGCAATTGTATTCTATGGGGCGATGGTGCCGGCGCTGTGATTCTACAAGCAAGTGAAGAGCAAGGTGTTATTTCAACACATTTACATGCAGATGGTAGCTATGAAAAAATGCTGCATGCTCCACACAAGAATGACGCTAATAGCCGCGGCACTATTGTGATGGAAGGTAATGGCGTGTTCAAAGTAGCGGTTAATACGCTTGATGCCATTGTGGATGAAACCTTGACTGCAAATGGTTTGCAAAAATCAGATATAGATTGGTTGGTACCACATCAGGCAAATATTCGTATCTTGCAAGCGACGGCTAAAAAACTGAATATGAGTATGGATAGGGTCGTTGTTACCGTGGATAAGCATGGTAATACCTCTGCAGCATCTATTCCATTGGCACTTGATGTGGCTGTTCGTGATGGACGTATTAAACGAGGTGAAATTATCTTGATGGAAGCATTTGGTGGCGGCTTTACATGGGGTTCAGCGTTGATTAGGTTTTAAAGGCACAACTACTGTAATTATTGATGGCTACTTAGTTACCAGTAATGATTATTTTTTTACTAATTTTAAATGTAAAGTTAATCTCATGAAGTTCATGTACCGTTATAGTCCAAAATCTCTTCCTGTATTAGCAGTTTTACTTTTACTGGTTATTGCATTACGTGTTGTTTTAATGGGGAATTTACCTCTTACAGACACCACTGAGGCGCGTTATGGTGAATTGTCTCGGGTGACAGCGCTAGGTAATTTTTGGCTCATGCCGCATATGTCGGCAACACAACCTTTTTTCGCAAAACCTCCCTTATCTACATGGTTTTCTGCGGCAAGTTGGCAGTCATTGGGACATAGTGAATTTGCATTAAGATTACCGTCGTTAATAATGATGTTATTGTCTTGTGGGGCGCTCTTATACGGTGCTGCAAGTTTTAAGTTATCGCGTCAACAATGGCTATTTGCAAGCTTTGTAATCATGACCTCGCCAGTTGGTTTCATTAGTGCTGGAGCCGTAATGACTGATGCAACTCAAGTTGCGGTCGTTACTTGGGCTATGGTTTTTTTATGGCGAACGATTAGTGTTGTATCTGTCGGTAATGAAGTGCATGGTAGTAGATTTGACCAGCTTGGACTTTGGGTGCTACTGGGTGTAGGCGCACTGGCAAAGGGTATGGCAACTTGGGCATTAATAGGATTGCCAGTTATCTTGTTTTGGTTCTTAATACCAAAAGCAGTTGTCATAACCCCG
>DAIDAH010000366.1 GCA_027310735.1 Methylotenera sp.
GGCAGCACTTCGATATGCTTGAGTTTGGCGGAACGGCCTTGGTACTTTCTGAGGTGCTCAGCAGTATCGCGAATCTCACGCTCACCAGGTAAAAACACCAAAATATCGCCATCGCCTTGACGTAACAAGTCATCTGCGGCGTCTAAAATCGCCTCTTCTATAGCTTCCTCTTCATCGTCTTCTTCTAGCCAGCGCGCCTCTGTCTTAGCTTTGCGGGCTATTCCGAAGATAGTCTCGTCTTCCAAATCAAATTGCGCATTCTCCGCTTCAGCCGTTTCTTTCGCACGGAAACCCGCTTTACCTAATGGGCGATAACGCACTTCAACGGGATAAGTACGCCCTGACACTTCAATCACTGGTGCGCCGTTAAAGTGTTTTGAAAACCTGTCAGCATCAATCGTGGCTGAAGTTACAATAACTTTCAAATCAGGGCGCTTGGCTAGTAACTGCTTGAGATAGCCGAGCAAGAAGTCAATATTCAGGCTGCGCTCATGCGCCTCATCGATAATGATGGTGTCATAGGCATTGAGAAACTTATCACCCTGCGTTTCTGCTAACAAAATACCATCAGTCATCAGCTTGATGTAACTGGACTCTGATAGTTTGTCATTAAAACGTACTTTATAGCCGACTACTTCACCCAGCGGACTTTGCAATTCTTGAGCAATGCGTGAAGCCACCGAACGCGCAGCAATACGACGTGGTTGGGTATGACCAATCAAACCGGACACACCGCGCCCGAGCTCCAGACAGATTTTAGGAATTTGTGTGGTTTTACCTGAGCCGGTTTCACCACAGATAATCACCACTTGATGCTTGGTAATGGCTGCCGCAATTTCATCCTTTTTACCGCTGACTGGTAATTCTGGCGGATATTCCGGTTTGGGAAGATTGGCTAGACGTGCTGCAAATTTTTTCTGGGAAACGTGTAATTTCTGAGCAACTTCCCCCAGCAAGCGTTGCGCTTTTAATAAGGATTTATCATCCTTAAGCTTTTGTAGATCGACCACATCTCGCAGCTTGCGGCGTAGTGCATGACGATCAGCCAGCATACTGGCTTGCAGACCAGCAGCTAAATCGGTAGTGTTCAACGTAACAGTTTTTTGCGTTGCAGATTTAATGACATTCATAAGGCGGGATTTTATCATGCCGCAATGACATACACTCAGTACGAATAGCGTAACTTACGCCTAACCAACACCTCGCCCATTTTTTTTCAATTCTTCAGCAAAAGCCTCTGCTGGCATCGGGCGGCCAAACAGGTAGCCTTGTACGAGTTCGCAACCGGCATTGCGCAAAAAGTCAGCCTGCGCTTTGGTTTCTACGCCCTCAGCAATAACATCTAACTTTAGGCTGTGCGCCATGACAATAATCGTTTGTACCATAGAGGCATCGTTGCTATCCACCGTAACATCTCGCACAAAAGACTGGTCAATT
>DAIDAH010000367.1 GCA_027310735.1 Methylotenera sp.
TGACAACGCGTGCCGAGCCGCATATAGGCTTGGGTGTTGCGCAGTATGCGTGGAGCACGTCACCGTTGCGTCGTGCGGTGGATTTAATCAATCAACGTCAATTAATCAGCGTGATATTAAACACAGAGCCGACCTATCCAAAAAATAGCGAGGCGCTCACTACGCACATGCGTAATTTTGAGCAGACTTATCAGGCGTATAGCGAGTTTCAAACCAAGATGGAGCGCTATTGCTGCTTACAATATTTGATTCAGGAAGATATTCAAAATCTACACGCTACCGTATGGCGTGAAAATTTAGTGCGGCTCGATGAAGTGCCTTATATGACCAAGGTTTATGGGCTACCTGAACTCAAACCTGGAACTCGGGTAAGCTTACAGGTGCAAGAGATTGACACACTAATGATGGAGTTGCGCACCAAGTTTATGGGTGTGCTAGAGGATGAGCCTGCTCAAATTGTGCCGATTGACATGGATGCAGAACAAGCTGAATTAGTTACAACAAGTGAGGAAAGCCAAGAGGTACCAGCTTAATGTTTCGTATGGCTAAACATTTAATGCGTGGCTTGACTGGTGGCTATGACAGTGATTCTGTTGATGTCAGTGAAGTTGATGGCGTGCGCTCTTTACATTTAGGTTCAGCAACAGTACAAAGTGCGATGCGCATTCGTGATCCATTTGCGTTGGAACTGACCTATTCACGCGGCATGATGTGCTTTCTACTGTTTAAACCAGAGGTTAAACACACATTGGCTATTGGCTTAGGTGGAGGCTCTATCCCTAAGTATATTCATGCACATTGCCCAGAAGTTGTCAGTAAAGTGATTGAGATTAATCCCAAGATTATTCAAGTGGCACGTAGTCAGTTTTATGTGCCAGAAAATGATGAGCGATTGGAAATTATAGAAGGCGATGGTTTAGAGTATTTAGCCGAGCATGATGATGCCACGGAAATACTGATGATTGATGCCTTTGATGGTAATGGCATCCCGCCTAATTTTTGTAGTCAGGATTTTTTTGATCAATGTGCCTCCATTCTGCATCACGATGGTATCTTAGTGATTAATTTATGGGGCAGCGACAAGAATTTTGATATTTATTTACAGCGCATCGAGCAAAGCTTTAGCGGTAGAGTATTGGTGTTACCGACTGGAAAACCTGGCAATATTGCGGTCTTTGGCTTTAAACGCGAGCCAGCCGATTTAAGGCTGGCTAGCTTGCGTGAGCGTGCAAAATCGTTAGAAAAGACACATAAGATTGAGTTTTTGCAGTTTGTAGAAAAGCTAGCAGAACATAACTCAAGTAGTAATAACCGAATTTTTATGAAAAGTGATGCGTAATTCCATGACACAAAATCAAGCACCAAATAGATACTTTGCAACTT
>DAIDAH010000368.1 GCA_027310735.1 Methylotenera sp.
GCAGGCGGCTATGCAGCTGGCTACTACAGCTACAAATGGGCAGAAGTCTTATCCGCAGACGCTTACAGCATGTTTGAAGAAGACGGCGTGCTATCCAGAGAAACAGGTCAACTCTGCTGGCAAGAGATTCTGGCAAAAGGTGGTTCACGCCCCGCGATGGAATCATTTGTGGCATTCAGAGGCAGGGAGCCGAGCATGGATGCCTTACTTCGCCACAATGGCATGGCTTAAACCATCAGCATCAAAGCTATACGTTGTTGCTACAGCCATTTTTCTGCGCTTGTATATAATACATATGAGGAGCTTGAAAAATGGCCTCGCGCCTAGTCTAGCTTAGAAGTTGTTGGTTTAAATGCACACTGTTTAAAATTGATTATCCGCGTGAGCAGAAGTCTGCCCACCCTACTTGGCTATCGCCCTACTCCGCTAGAATAATAAAAATGACGACAGAAATTAAAACTAAAATATTTCTTGAAAAACCAACGCTAATAGTTTTTCTAATTCTGGCCATTGCAGTAATTGTTCACACCATACTTACTGTTAACATCTCTGTACTAATAGATTTTTTACCTAAATCAATTTGGTTCTTTGCTTTATGTGCATTTATTGCATTTGAGCAATGCATTCGGTTTGATAGAGATGATGATGGGAAAATTGTAGATAACTTTTCTCTTGAAAATGTAGTAGGTACTTTTGTTGGTTATATTGTTTTTCTTTCAATTGTCTTGATTTTATTCTATTCGTTTTATATTTTTTTTAAAGACATGATTAATTTGATTTCAAAATCAAATATCAATAGTTATCAAATAACCTTTTTAGGTGGCTTAATTTCAATATTGATAGCATATGCGCTTTTTATTTTTAGGCTTCGTAAACGACTAGAATATGGATTGTCAGAGTTAGTCGTTGGTTTTTATGTGGCGCTTCATAACATTACAGCGATAAAAGGTGTAGGTAACTTAGATAGTTCACAGTTATTAGTAATACTTACAGCTGGAATTTATTTAATGGTGCGAGGTTTGGATAACATTTATCTTGGAGTAAAAAAGAAACCTAGCTAACGTAGGGTGGGCAACTCGTTGCCCACGCGTTAGCCCACAATACCCCACAACCATCTTCACCCCCCAAAATCACCTTCATCCATCGTCACTGCCAATCCCCAATCTTCCATATAAATACCCTGTTTCATATATCGGTGAAAGGTAGAATGCGGCCAATCCACTGCTCTACACACCAAGCCATGTTTGACGGGGTTAAAATGCACATAATCCATATGTTTTGCATAATCGTCATCATCACGAATCAAATGCTCCCAATATCGGCGTTGCCATAAGG
>DAIDAH010000369.1 GCA_027310735.1 Methylotenera sp.
GAAGTGAGGGGCGTAGCTTTGCTCTTCTATAATATTTAGCATGAGCCCATCTTACTGGAGAACTCCTCCAGTAAGCAATATTTAAAACTGGATGAATTCACCAGTTCAATATACATTTACACTTCTTTCAGAAAAAGATCAGCAGGACAAAACAAAATATAATTTAAAAACATATTGTTGCGTTAATTGTTAGATAATACAATCTACCCAAGACGACCGTTCAATGCCGCCTTTCAACGTGAGAAAAACCGCTTTATTTCCATAGGCGATAGTGGGTAACTTTAAACGTGACGTGTTAATCACTCCAACCAAGCAAAGACACGATCCCACAAAATTGAGCATATACGCTCTGCTCGCGCCTCAACTAAATTCATATTCCATAGCCCATCAGTGGGTACACTAACTATTGATGCAATATGATGTTTAAAGGTCGCATTTCTTAAAAGATCAACGGTGTGTGACTGAAGCTCAACGCCTATGGCCAAAGCTTCCTGCTCAAGCTGGGCTAGTCTGCTTGGATCTGATTCTGCTAAATGTCTGTAGTATATTGACTTAACTTTCCATTGTTGATTACCTGCAGAACTATTAATTTCTCCTGGCAATAAAGTCAGATTTCCTACTGATTGATATTTTTCGGTCTGATATAGCTGAGGATCCCAAGTATCTTGCCCTTTCACAGGAGCAATATGCTCTATTGTTTTAAAGTCTGGAGATGCCCATTTCTGAGCATCTAAATATGGACGAGTTCCTGCCTGAGCTACTTTCATTAGTCCAGGATTATCAGTATCAACAATAGTGTCATGCGCACTAACAAAAAGTGCAAATTTGCACACTGGCTTAGCGTAATCGAAACGTAAATTCTGCTTAGCCTTAATGAGCCATTTATCTTTTTCAGCAAGCTCGCCAAGCGCATTAACTAAATATGATTTAAGATCCTGGACAGATAAATCATCACCACATCCTTTCCAAGACATAGCCTTAATATTTTTTGTGGGATCTCCTGTTTTCAATAGCTTGCGATAGACATCATCTAAACCTGAATTTGACTGTGCAGCCCTCCAAAGCGAATAAAATGCTGCAACAGCAAGGCAGGCTTGTGCAAAATCTGTCGCAGCTTGATCTGTCTTTTGACGAATTACATTTGAGTAGAATCTACTCAATATTGTATTCGCCATCTTATGGCCAGATTCGCGAAGAAACAGAACACATAGGCCCGAGAATGCTTTTAATTCTGAATTAATGTTTTCTAGGCCAGCTACCGCAAGTTTGTTATTTGGCTCAAACCCAATTACATCGGTCCAATATGTCGCCAACTCTCC
>DAIDAH010000036.1 GCA_027310735.1 Methylotenera sp.
CGGCAGTGCAGCCACAGGCAAGCCAGCCAAGCATATTTCTACGACAATGGCTTGTGATAGCTGCCATCGTACAACGGGCTGGTTACCGGCCACGATGAATCACTCTGGTGTTACGCCAGGTAGTTGCGCGACTTGCCATAACGGCACTAGCGCTATGGGTAAGCCTGCGACTCACGTATCGACAACAGCCTCTTGTGATACTTGCCATAAGAACTATAACTCGTTTGCCGGGGCAACTTTCAACCACACTGGAGTAACTGCTGGCTCATGTGCAACTTGTCATAATGGTAGTACGGCTCCTGGTAAGCCTGCGACGCATTTACCAACAACGGCTTCATGCGACGCATGTCACCGTACGACTGCGTGGTTGCCTGCTACATTCAGCCATACAACTGTGACACCAGGTTCATGTGCGACCTGTCATAACGGTACGATGGCTACAGGTAAACCAGCTAAACATATTTCTACGACAATGGCTTGTGATAGCTGCCACCGTACGACTGGCTGGATTCCTGCAACAATGAATCACACGGGTGTAACACATGGTAGTTGTGCAAATTGCCATAACGGCACGCAAGCATTAGGTAAGCCTGCGACTCATGTGGCGACAACTGCATCCTGCGATACTTGCCACAAGAACTACAACTCTTTCACTGGTGCTGTGTTTAACCATACAGGTGTTGCAGCGGGAACTTGTTCAAATTGTCACAATGGCACAACGGCTTTAGGTAAGCCTGCTAATCACGTGCCTAGTACAGTGTCTTGCGATACCTGCCACACAAGTACTACGACGTTTACGTCAACCAAGAAACCTAACCATACCCTGCTTACCGGGACATGTAGGTCTTGTCATGGTGCGAAGTATCCTGGGGTGGAATCTAAATCACATAACGCACCTAAAGATTGCAATGCATCAGGTTGTCACAACACGAATACATTCGATAAGTAGGATGGAAATAATAGTGAAACTGACGTTTTATATAGCTTATTGATTGTATGTAATAAATGGAAATATCTCTTTAACCATTAAGTGTAGTAAATAAAAATATGAATATTATTAGAAAGTTTTACCATTGTTTAATCATGTTCTGCTTGTTATTGCCATCTATGGCGTACGCGGAGCAGATTCTTGATAAGGTCGAGATTATTCAAAATAAGACAGAAGCTGATATTCATATTGATTTCTTTACGCAGGTGCGTTATTTGAGGCACTCCCCAAATAAGGCATCTAGCTATATACAGGTGTTTTTAGAGTTTCCTCAGCTAAGTGCGGCACCAACACAACGAGAGACGCTTAATTCACCCCCTTCAGATATTGTTCCAAGTTTCACAGTCAATTACCCTGATCTAAAAACCAGCAGTCTTGCTATCAGATTCAAAACACCTGTTAAATTCCGTATCACTCCTGATAACAGTGGGAGAGGGATTATTATTCACGTTCCTTTACCTAAGGATGTAAAGCCTGTTGAACCAGAAGCGGCGCCTATTCCAGCGCCTGCACCTGCAGCTATACCGATAGAAATTCCAGGTATTCCAGCAGGTATGAGTACGGATGATTATGCTGGTAAGTTGGTGGCTGAAAGCCGTGTTGCATCAGGATTAGGGGATTATGCGAAAGCGATTGAGCTGCTGAATGCTGCGCTGAATGTCCCGCCAAATTCGCATTCACAAGATGCACAGGAGTTGATTGGCCTTGCGCGTGAAAAAAATGGTGAGTTAGCCAAGGCTAAAGCGGAATATGAGTTGTATCTTAAGCTGTATCCGGAAGGCGACTCGGCAAAACGCGTTCGTCAGCATATTGCGAATGTTGATGCGGCAACCAAAGCAGGCGCGACTAGTACTGTAAAAGCTAAAAAGCCAATTCGGGAGATCGATGAAACAACGGTTTATGGTAGCTGGGATCAATACTATTACGATGCGCACAGTCATGATTACAACCCAAGTCCAACGGCGAATACGCACAGACAAGATCAGTCAATGCTCATGAGTAGTCTCAATCTTACCGCGCGCTCACGCAAAAATCAGTACGATAGCAAAGTTGTGTTTCGTAATCGGCAGACGATGAACTTTCTGCCAGGTGGCGCAGATAGAGATAGAACTGACGCGGCTTACGTTGAGGTGGCAAACAGCGATACTGATTATTTAGTGCGAGTTGGTCGGCAAAGTGGTAATTCAGGAGGTGTGCTGGGTCGATTTGATGGTGGATTGTTTCGCTATGGATTGTCACCAAAACTGCGTGTCAATTTAGTGGCTGGTAGTTTAGATGAGTACCGCGTGGATTATAAGCGTCACTTTTATGGTATTAATTTTGACATTGGCCCAATTGCAGAAAACTGGAGCGGCAATGCCTTCTTTATCAATCAGGAAGTCGATAATGTGACAGACCGCCGTGCGGTGGGTGGTGAGGTGCGATACTTTAGTAACAGTGGTCGTTCTGTTTACTCTTATCTTGATTACGATACGATGTTTAGTCGACTCAATACATTTATGGTGCAGGGTAATATGCAGGCAGATGAAGCGACCAACTACAACATGTTGTTTGATCATCGCAAGTCACCAATCTTACAGATGGTGAATAGCATTTCCTCACCAGTACTGACTGCTCTGACGCCTCAACCAACCAGTATTCGTCAAGCTCTGCAGTCTGGGCAAACTGTGGAAACCTTACGTAATCTTGCTATCTCTCAAACACTGGATACGGATTTATATTTGCTTGGTGCGACACGGCAAGTGACGCCTAAATGGCAGCTTGGTGGTGATGTTCAACTGAGTCGTATTACTAGTGGCGACTCAGCCGCAGCATTAGCCGCAGCTAAAAAGGCACTTTTAGACAATAATCCATTTATTGATCCTGTGACGTTGCAGAGTCTGACTAACTCATTTGCTGGCGGGAATACCTGGACTTACCATGTGCAAGTGGTTGGTCTGGATACCATATTCAAAGACGATACTTCAGTGCTGAGTGCAAGTTATACTTCTGGCCCAACAAGCTCGGTCGATTCTTTCATTTACAGTAATGTGATGGTGCCACGTGATAAATGGCGTTTAGATAGTTCATTTAAAGTTATGCAGGTAAATACCAACCCTTCAATAGTACAATATGTACTTTCACCGACAATTAGAGCGAGTTATAAATTGCGCGAGAAAGCAACTTTAGAAGCAGAGATTGGTTTGGAAGTATCCAACACACTTGATCCTATCAATGGGCATACCCGTACCTTCCGTGATTTCACCTTTATTGGCTATCGGATAGATATTTAATGCTGTTGGCAGCACAAGGTCTTGCTTGCCTTCGTGGCGACCGCTTGCTATTTAAAAGCGTTAGTTTTGAACTAATGGCTGGCGGCTTGCTCTATGTACTGGGTGAAAATGGTAGTGGTAAAAGTAGCTTATTGCGACTGCTTTGCGGGTTGTTGATGCCTGAAGTTGGCGAGGTGCATTGGTGCGGTAAGAGCATCAAGCAAGATCCGGAAACTTACCTGTCTAATTTATTGTATCTTGGTCATTTAAACGGTCTTAAAGATGACCTGACTGCGCTTGAGAATTTACAAATGAGCGCACGTTTGGCTGATAGCTTGGTGGATGAACAAAAAATGTTGTCAGCACTTACTTCAATAGGGATTGCGCGCTGTGCAAATCTGCCTGTGCGTGTGCTGTCTCAAGGCCAAAAAAGACGCGTAGCACTGGCAAGGCTATGGCTGACCGAGAGTAAGCTGTGGATTCTGGACGAGCCTTTTGCTGCTTTGGATGCGGCTTCGATTGAAGTGTTGGCATCACGATTGAATCAGCACATGTCGGATGGTGGAATGACTATTATTACTACACATCAGGATGTGGAGATTAGTGCACAGTCTACCCAAACGGTGAGGCTTAGCGCGTGAACAATGCTTGGCTGACAGTGCTTAAACGCGATCTTTTATTGGCATTGCGTAGGCGATCTGATGTTGCAACGACTTTGTTTTTCTTTCTGATTGTATCCAGTCTGTTTCCTTTAGGTATAGGCCCAGAGCCAGCAGTGTTAAGCAGTATCGCACCTGGGGTATTATGGGTTGCGGCATTGCTAGCCGGCATGATTTCACTGACACGATTGTTTGCCGCAGATTTTGAGGATGGTAGCTTGGAGCAAATGCTGCTTGCGCCTCAGCCCTTGACTTTATTAGTCACGGCTAAAGTTTTTGCACATTGGCTGGTGTGTGGTTTACCTGTCGTGCTGTTGGCACCGTTAATTGGTCTTCAGTATGCATTGCCGGGTGATGCGTTATTAGTATTGGTATGGGCATTGTTGTTAGGCACGCCGGCGCTGAGTTTGATTGGCGCTATTGGCGCCGCACTTACACTTGGTGTGCGTGGCAGTGGTTTGTTGGTGGCTCTGCTGGTGCTGCCTTTGTATATTCCGGTACTTATTTTTGGTGCAGGTGCCGTGGCTGCCAGTCAGAATGGTATGAGTGCACAGGCGCATCTTTCTTTATTGGCGGCATGCTCTTTACTGGCGCTGGTGTTGGCGCCGATGGCAACAGCTGCGGCTTTAAAAGTTTCTGTAGAATAAATACTTGTTTAAAAACCTGTTGAGCAAAAGATATTGATATGAGCATTCATTGGTTTAAATATTCCTCTCCACAAACCTTTTACCCTTTAGCGGGGAAAATGATTCCGTGGTTTGCATGGCTAGCGACGATTTTTTTGGTGGCTGGGTTATATATCAGCTTTGCTATTGCGCCTACTGACTTTCAGCAGGGTGAGGCGTATCGCATAATCTTTGTACATGTGCCGGCGGCTTGGATGTCGATGGTGATTTACATTGTGATGGCCGCTTGGGCTGCACTTGGGTTGGCATTGAATGCAAGGCTATCTGCAATGATGGCGCAGGCGCTGGCGCCAACAGGTGCCATCTTTACTTTGCTTGCATTGGTGACGGGCTCCTTATGGGGTAAGCCGATGTGGGGCGCTTGGTGGGTATGGGATGCGCGTCTGACCTCTGAGCTTATTCTGTTGTTTCTTTATCTTGGTTTTATCGCCTTGCAATCTTCAATTGATGATCCACGTCGTGCAGATCGAGCAGGAGCACTACTTGCTTTGGTAGGCGTGGTAAATGTGCCAATTATTTATTTTTCAGTGAAATGGTGGAATACCTTGCATCAAGGCTCCAGCATCAACATGGGAGCGGCACCTAAAATGGCGATGACCATGTTAACAGGCATGCTGCTGATGGCACTGGCTTTTTGGATGTATACCATCGCAGTTGCGCTGATGCGTGTGCGTTGCATTATGCTGGAGCGCGAGCGTAGCTCGGATTGGGTTAAAGCATTGTCAGTAGGCGTTAAATCATAATGGCATCACTAAAAATGAAACTTTCGTTGCTATGCTGCGTTATTCATCAAAAATTACTCCTCACATATCAAATATATGCGTCGTTACAATTTTTTGCTCGCGCCTTGTCTGGCTTAAAAACTTTAATTTTTAGAGGTACCATTTATGCAATGGGCTAGTTGGTCAGCATTTTTTCATATGGGCGGCTACGCATTTTATGTGTGGTTTTCATTCGGGCTCACAGCACTTTGTGTGGTGTGGGAGGTCTTAGCTTTGCGTAAACGCAGTGCTCAGGCATTGCGTTTAGCTAAATTGTTGGCGCAGGATTAAGTGCAGGTACTTTTCAGGTTATTAAAGTTAGGGCGGTAAAGCATGGTAATGAAAGCACGTCATAAACGTTTTATGTTGATTGCAATTGGACTTGTGTTGCTTGGCTTGGCGGCGAAGCTGATTTTGAATGCGTTTCAAAGCAATATGGTGTTCTTTTATACACCGACCCAGGTTGAAAAAGGTGAAGTGCCGAAAAATACAGGCTTTCGCATTGGTGGTTTGGTGTTGAAAGATAGCCTAAAACGAGAGGACGATGGGTTAACCGTGCATTTTGTGATTACCGATACAGCTAAAACGGTGCCCGTGATTTATAAAGGTATTCTGCCGGATCTATTTAAAGAGGGTAAAGGTGTCGTAGCGCAAGGTAAGGTGGGCGCCGATGGCTTATTTGTAGCCAGTGAAGTGCTTGCCAAACATGATGAGAATTACATGCCGCCTGAAGCCGCAGAGGCCTTGAAACGCGCAAAAGAGCAGGGCACTAATAGCCTTGTGATGCCAAAGTAAAAATATTCTGCAAGAAAATACATTAGTAATCGTCGACTGAATAAATATCAAAAGGATTTAACGTGATTCCTGAAATTGGACATTTTTCCCTAATTCTAGCTTTGCTGGTTGCACTGGTGCTCGGCACCTTTCCTATCATAGGTGCTGCGAGAGGCAATACTGTGTGGATGGGTTTGGCTAGACCAGCAGCAAAGGCGCAGTTCTTTTTGATTGCAGTGGCTTTTGTTAGTCTTGCCTATACTTTTGCATCAATGGATTACTCTGTTATCTACGTTGCTGCTAATTCCAATTCTAAATTGCCGCTGCAATATCGGATTGCGGCGGTGTGGGGCGGGCATGAAGGCTCGCTGTTGCTGTGGGCCATGATTTTAAGTATCTGGACTGTTGCCGTGAGTTTGTTTTCTAAACATCTACCAGATGCTATGCGTGCGCGCATCCTAGGTGTGATGGGCTTGGTCAGTGTCGGCTTTATATTATTTATGCTGACAGTGTCCAATCCATTCGAACGCTTGATTCCAGCAGCATTGGATGGGCGTGATCTTAACCCGTTGTTACAGGACCCTGGCATGGTATTTCACCCACCAATGCTATACATGGGCTATGTAGGTTTTTCTGTGGCTTTTGCCTTTGCAATTGCTGCATTACTGGGCGGCGAGTTGGATGCTGCTTGGGCGCGCTGGTCTCGTCCTTGGACAACGCTGGCTTGGCTGTTCCTTACTGTGGGCCTTATGGGGGGGAGTAACTGGGCTTATTACGAATTGGGTTGGGGTGGCTGGTGGTTCTGGGATGCAGTGGAAAATGCATCGTTTATGCCTTGGTTGGTCGGCACTGCGTTGATTCACTCTTTAGCCGTGACTGAAAAACGTGGCAGTTTCAAAGCATGGACAGTGCTGCTTGCAATATGCGCCTTCTCGTTAAGTTTGTTGGGCACATTCTTAGTGCGTTCAGGCGTGCTAACTTCAGTGCATGCATTTGCAACAGACCCAAAACGCGGTATGTTTATCTTGGTATTCCTTGTGATTGTGATTGGCGGTTCACTAGGGTTATTTGCTTGGCGAGCACCTACGGTTGGTCGTGGAGGCAAGTTTAGCGTGGTTTCACGTGAGAGCTTTTTGTTGGCAAATAATGTGCTGCTGGCAGTCGCTGCATTTTCAGTATTGCTCGGCACACTGTATCCATTATTTCTTGATGCGCTTGGCCTAGGCAAAATTTCAGTAGGCCCCCCATATTTTGACACCGTGTTTGCACCGTTGATGGCGCCAGCATTGTTCCTGATGGGTATTGGCCCAATCGCAAGGTGGAAAAGTGCTGCGTTACCTGAACTGGCAATGCGCTTGCGCTGGGCATTTGGAGTGAGTGTGGTCACGGCCGTAGTCTTGCCGATGGTTCTGGGGCATTGGACACCGATGATTGGTTTGGGTTTGTTTTTGGCGTTCTGGATTATTGCTACCAGTGTGTATATGGTGTATCAACGTTTACGCGGACATGAACAATCCTTACTGACTCGCGTGAAGGCGGTTCCGCGATCATGGTGGGGCATGGTGATTGCGCATCTGGGCATTGCTATATTTACCTTAGGCGTTACGGTTGTTAAAGGCTTTGAATCTGAAATAGCTGTGCGCATGTTGCCGGGTGATGTTGCGCACTTGGCTGGTTATGATTTCACTTTCGAGGGTGTACAAGACAGCCAAGGGCCGAACTATACCGCGAGTAGGGGGCTATTGCGCGTCACTAAGAATGGTGTTGAGAGAACAGTGCTAGCGCCTGAAAAAAGACTCTATACCGTGCAGAATATGCCCATGACAGAGGCTGGTATTAGTCCACATATCATTCATGACTTATACGCATCACTAGGCGAGCCGTTATCTGACGGTGCCTGGAGTGTGCGCATATATCACAAGCCGATGGTGGAGTGGATATGGGCAGGCTGTGCCATGATGGCGTTTGGCGGGTTGTTGGCATTATCTGACAGACGTTATCGCATGAAGAAACGTCGAGAAAAGGAATCAATGCCTAATGAGGTTGTAGCATGAAGCGTTTTCTGTTGCCGTTGTTGATATTTATTGTGATGGTAGGTTTTCTCGCTGTCGGGTTGAAATTAGACCCACGCGAGGTACCTTCACCATTAGTCGGTAAACCAGCTCCGATGTTTAGCCTGCCACGTCTCGATCATCCAGAGCAAGTAATCTCACCAAAAGAAATGCTGGGTAAAGTCTGGCTGTTTAATGTGTGGGCTTCCTGGTGTGGAGCTTGCCGAGATGAGCATCCCGTGCTGGTCGAGTTTTCTAAAAGTGGTCTCGTGCCAGTGTATGGCATGGATTATAAAGATACCCGTCAGGATGCGCAGCAGTGGCTAGAGCAAGGCGGTAATCCTTATGTCGCTACTGTCATGGATGTTGATGGTCGTGTCGGGATTGATTATGGTGTTTATGGCGTACCGGAAACTTATGTGATTGATAAGGCTGGGGTTATTGCCTACAAACAGATTGGACCGATAACCGATGAAGTCTTACGCGATAAAATTCTCCCGTTAGTAAAGAGGTTACAAAGCCAATGAAATCCAATCTAATGCAATCTAAATGGGTGTTTGGTTTATTGCTTACCTGTTGTTTGATGTTACTCGGCCGCGTATCTGCGCAAGAAGCACGTCCTATGGAGAGTAATACTGCTGTTGAGGTGCAAGTGCAGCGGCTTTCTGAGGAGTTGCGTTGTTTGGTTTGCCAAAACCAAACGCTAGCCGATTCTCATGCGGAACTGGCGCAGGACTTGAGGCAAGAGATTCGTGAAATGGCAACTAAAGGTATGTCAGATCAAGCCATTATTGATTATCTGGTGGCACGTTATGGTGATTTTGTGCGTTATCGTCCACCCCTTAAAAGTACGACAGCGTTGCTATGGTTTGGGCCATTTGCATTATTGCTTACTGGGGGTGTTGGCTTGATTGTCATGCTGCGCAGACGCGAAAAAATTAGTACAGAAGCACCTCTCAGCGCAGATGAAGCGCGGCAGGTCAGTGAGTTATTAGAGAAGGAATCATAATGTTGGTGTTTTGGATTGTTGCTATCGTACTTGTTTTGGTCATGTTAGGCCTGCTTCTTCCACCGTTATTACGTCCGAATGCTGTTGTCAGGAATGATGCTAATGCTGAAAAGCGTGCGATTTTCCGTCAACAATTTGAAGAGTTAGAACAAGATAAGATTAATGGTGTACTTGATGCCTCTCAGTACGAAGTTGCGAAAATGGAATTAGAGCGCCGTTTACTGGATGAGGTGGGTGGAGAGGCGCTTGCATCCACCGGTAATGGTAAGCCGGATCGTCGATTGGCATTCATATTGTTGGTATTGATGCCGTTGTTTGCAGTCTTGTTATATTTGAAACTTGGTAGCCCAATTTCCATTACGATCCCAGCGGTAGCACCTGATACATCAGGCTCTTCAGAACTTCCCGCAGCCGAACACAGCGCTATGGCTGGCGATATTGAGCCTCTATTGGCACTGCTTAAGAAAAAGTTGGAGAGTAAGCCAAATGATGGTGCTGGTTGGGCGTTGCTAGCAAGGTCTTATGTAGAGATTCGGCAACATGCAGAGGCTGTTCCTGCTTATGAAAAGGCTGTCAAGATTATTCAGGATGATCCGCAATTATTGGCTGATTACGCCGATGCGCTGGCGGTTGTGAATGGGCATAAACTCGAAGGTAAACCTGAAGAGCTCGTGAACCAAGCGCTCAAGCTCGATCCGCATCACCCTAAAGCACTCATGTTGGCTGCAACTGCTGCATTTGATCGCAAAGATTATAAGCATGCCATCACATACTGGGAACGCTTGCAACAAGACTTGCCCGCAGACTCAGAGCTATTACCTGAAGTGAAAGCGTCTCTGGATGAGGCGCATGCACTATCTGGTGATAATGTTTCATCATCAAAAATTGAGCCTAAGCCAAGTGTAGCATCGGTCCCAGGTTTAAGCGGTATGGTGCGTGTTGCACCAGCGCTGTCTAGCAAGCTTGACCCAGCAGCAACCGTATTTATATTTGCGCGTGCCACACAAGGTCCACCTATGCCACTGGCTATTGTGCGTACTACAGTCCGTGAGTTGCCTTACGCTTATCATTTGGATGACAGTTCCGCGCTAATGCCCAGCCTTAAATTATCACAAGCTAGTGAAGTTGTACTTGTCGCGCGCATTTCCAAAACAGGTGATGCCAAGGCGCAATCTGGAGATTTGCAGGGGATATCGGCTGCAGTTAAGCCTAACGGGGTAATGGATATCGAAATTAATCAGGTAGTGCCGTAATCAATGGCACATATCTGATCTGTGTCGTAATCTACGGCACGTTTCAGGTCGGTGCCATGATTGTAAAAAAAACAGAAAATGATCTCACAGCACGAATAGACATCTTCTAAATAAACCACGTTGAACTTTCTAAAAACTTATTTGGATGAACTGATCATGCGGATTTTTTATTTGTTGTGTCTATTTCTGAGTGCTACTTTGATGACAGGGTGTATCCCAATTGTCACTACAGCGGCAGGCGTGGGTGGCTCTGCTGCAATGACTCATACCATGAATGGCACAGCATGTCGCACATTTACTGCACCCGCTACAAAAGTTAGAGCAGCGATAATACATGCTTTAAGCCGGATGAAAATTCAGGTGGTTTCTGAAGATATGCAGGACAAAAGTAGCATCAGATTATTTACGGCAAAAACAAGTGATCGCGATATAGAAATACAGATTGAGCCTGTAAGTTCCAATACAACGCGAATGAGCGTCTCAGCAAAAAGCTCTATTTTTCATTATGATAGTGCTACTGCTGAGGAAATTATTCAGCAAACCAAAAAAATACTGGGTTGATTTTCTAGTGCAACAACGCTCTTGGCTATAAGCCATCAAGCTTAGCGCATAAATAACAAACTGTTTTCTAATGGCATGAGTATGGTGGTGAGTATCAATTGCGCCACTATGATGAAAATAAGCGGGCTGAAATCTATATTACCTGCAGTCGGAATGTACTTTCTTAAAAAGCTTAAGATTGGATATGTCAGGTTATTTAAGATAGGCGCGACAGGCGTGTAGGGGTTTACCCAACTTAAAATAGCTTGTATCAGCACAGAGTACATGAAAATAGTAATGCTCATGCTTACAACACCAATCAATGCAACGGCCATTATGGAAAACCAGATGCTGTTGCCTGCAATGAATAATGGAAAGCCTTTTAGTAGCAAGGAGCTAACAGTCAGCACGAACTGAGTAAGAAAGGCTAGTAACAGGGTAGAGATGTCTAGTTTCTTGAAGCTTGGTATAAAGCGTCGTAGTGGCTTAACTGCAAAGTTCGTGAGCGTGACAATCATCTTTGCTGCATCGTGTTGAAATGATACTTTTGTTAGCTGAAAATAAAAACGTAGCAAGAAAGCTAAGGTAAGCAAGCTGAGCAGCGTTTGTAGTAAGAATAAAAGTGCATTATTGAGCATTTGAGTCACCTGCCTTTAAATTATGTTAGTTTGTTAGCCATATAAACTCTAAATTCCTATGAAAAATTATTGAGCAAGTTGGTTTCCTAATAACACTGATTTTTCAGCTGCGGCCTTGGCTGCGTTCATGATGATGCCCTTCAGGTTCGCAGTTTCTAAAGCGAGTATGCCTTGTTCCGTTGTGCCACCTTTTGATGTTACTTGAGCGCGGAGTATTTTGACATCGTCCATACTCTGGGTCGCTAAGATGCTTGCACCAGAAAATGTTTGTAGCGCCAACATGCGAGCATCGTCAGGATTGAGTCCCAAGGCAGTAGCGGCTTCTTGTAGGGCTTCAATCATGTAAAAAACATAAGCTGGACCACTACCGGAAATTGCAGTTACAGCATCCATTTTATCTTCGTCATCCAACCATAAGGTTTTGCCTACGGCAGCCAAAATGGTATTGGCTTGTTCCCGTTGTACTGAGCTGACACTTTTAATTGCATACAGCGCAGAGACGCCTGCCTGAATTTGCGCCGGTGTATTAGGCATGACTCTGACAATCGCTTGATAGCCAGCCAGCCAGCGTGAAATATCTGCGCTTCTAACGCCTGCGGCGATGGAAATGACGAGCTGCGATTGCAGCAATGGGTTCAGCTGGTTACATATTTCCTTTAGTTGCTGTGGTTTAACGGCTAAAACGATGACGTCACTATTCATTAAGTCGGTATATGTATCTGTGGTGCTTACATTGTATTCAGCGGCCAATGTTAAGCGTTTTTCAGCATCAAGCTCCATGACGGTGATTGCGGACATTTCAAAACCGTTATTCTTTAGGCCGCCAAT
Source organism: Methylotenera sp. (assembly GCA_027310735.1). Taxonomy (GTDB): domain Bacteria; phylum Pseudomonadota; class Gammaproteobacteria; order Burkholderiales; family Methylophilaceae; genus Methylotenera. Next base: position 12,440 of record DAIDAH010000036.1, read on the forward strand.
AATAGCGCGCGCCATGTTACCGCCACCGATAAAACTAATCTTCATTTTTAATATCCTGTTTAATCTCTACTAACTTCTTTCTTGCACCAAACAGTGCAGAGCCAATGCGTACGATAGTTGCGCCCTGTTCAATAGCTATCGGGTAATCATCAGACATGCCAATGGATAGCGTATCCAATGCAAAACCTTTGGCTAACAAGGTATCATAACACTCCCGTACTTGTTTAAATTGCGCACGTTGCTGATTCTTATCCTCGGTCGGTGGTGGTATCGCCATCAGACCTCGCAGTTTTAATCGCGGCAGTGCAGTGATGGCAACAGCTAAGCTTTCAAGCTCATGCGCTGCAACGCCACCTTTAGTCGACTCATCACCAATATTAACTTGAATGCACACTTGTAGCGGCGCTAGGTTTGCAGGTCTTGCATCATTTAGGCGTTGCGCTATTTTTAATCGGTCTATGCTATGCACCCAAGAAAAATGTTGCGCAATGGGCTGTGTTTTATTGCTTTGTATCGGCCCAATAAAGTGCCATTCAATAGCTAGCTCCGTGAGCGTAGCCTGCTTATCTAACGCTTCCTGAAGATAGTTTTCGCCAAATAGGGTTTGGCCAGCAAGGTAAGCTTCACGAATAACCTGTGCAGGCTGTGCTTTACTGACTGCGAGTAGTTTTACTTCCTGTTGGCAGGCAGCATTGACTTTCGCAGATTGAATAGCTGCTAGAATATCTTGCAAGTGATTGCTAATTGTGGACATAATTCACTAAGTGTAAATGAACGCACAATTAATGCACGTCCAGTAGTATCAATGGCTGAGTTTTACTGGAACTCAGATTAAAACAAATAAAAAATTATAGCAGGAGACGGTTGTGGACATTTCAGATTTACTTCAATTCTCAGTTAAAAATAAAGCGTCGGATTTACATCTTTCTGCAGGTCAACCTCCCATGATTCGTGTGCATGGCGATATACGGAGAATCAATGTGCCAGCCATGACGCATAGTGAAGTGCACGATATGGTGTACGGCATTATGAATGACGGTCAGCAAAAAGTGTATGAAGAGAGTTTGGAGTGTGACTTTTCATTTGAGATTCCTGAGTTAGCGCGTTTCCGGGTGAACGCCTTTAACCAGAATCGTGGTGCTGGCGCCGTCTTTCGGACGATTCCTTCTAAAATATTAACGCTAGAGCAGTTGAATTGCCCAGCCATTTTCAAAGAGATTGCTGAAACGCCACGTGGTATTTGTTTAGTCACGGGGCCGACAGGCTCAGGTAAATCGACGACGCTAGCAGCGATGATTGACTATATTAACGATAAAGATCAGTCACATATTTTGACGGTGGAAGACCCTATCGAGTTTGTGCATCAATCTAAAAAATGTTTGATTAACCAACGTGAAGTCGGACCGCATACCCTGTCATTTAATAACGCGTTGCGTTCTGCACTGCGTGAAGATCCTGATGTTATTCTTGTGGGTGAAATGCGCGATTTGGAAACCATTCGTTTGGCATTGACTGCGGCAGAAACGGGTCACTTAGTATTCGGTACTTTGCATACCAGTTCAGCGGCTAAAACAGTGGATCGGATCGTGGATGTGTTCCCAGCGGCTGAAAAAGAGATGGTGCGCTCAATGTTGTCCGAGTCTTTGCGTGCAGTAATATCTCAGACGCTATGCAAAACGAAGGATGGAGAAGGTCGGGTTGCTGCACATGAAATTATGATTGGTACGCCTGCGATTCGAAATTTGATTCGTGAGAACAAGATTCCACAAATGTATTCGGCGATTCAAACAGGTCAAAATGTTGGTATGCAGACTTTGGATCAGAATTTACAGGATCTGGTGAAACGTAATATTGTGTCAGCCAATGAAGCGCGTAGTAAGGCTGCCAATAAAGACTCGATTATTGGTTAATTGAAGTGAAGGTATTAATAATCATAATTAAGTTAAGTAAGGGTGAATGATGGAACAAGGCCAGGCAGAAAAGTTTGTATTTGATTTATTACGGATGATGTTGTCAAAAAATGCATCCGATTTGTTTATTACTGTTGGCTTTCCCCCCGCAATGAAAATTGATGGGAAGTTAACGCCGCTCAGTAATCAGGCCTTAACGCCTCAGCAAGCACGTGAAATTACGCGTGCCATCATGAACGATAAACAAAATGCAGAGTTTGATGCTACTAATGAATGCAACTTTGCTATTGGCATGCCTGGCATCGCACGCTTTCGTGTGAATGCATTTGTGCAACGCGGATCTGTTGGAATGGTGTTTAGAACGATTACAACAAAGATCCCGGAGCTTGATGAACTGGGTCTGCCAGAAGTGTTGAAAGAAGTTGCATTGACTAAACGCGGTTTGGTTATTTTTGTGGGTGGTACCGGATCAGGTAAATCCACCTCTTTAGCGGCAATGGTGGGCTATCGTAATCAAAATAGTTATGGACATATCATTACGATTGAAGACCCTGTGGAATTTGTGCATGAGCATAAAAACTGTATCGTTACCCAGCGTGAAGTCGGTGTGGATACTGATAACTGGCATATTGCATTGAAAAATACGTTGCGTCAGGCTCCCGATGTGATTTTGATCGGTGAAATTCGTGACCGTGAAACGATGGATTATGCGATTGCTTTTGCGGAGACTGGGCATTTGTGTATGGCTACTTTGCACGCCAACAGCACCAATCAAGCACTGGATCGAATTATTAACTTTTTCCCAGAAGAGCGTCGCCATCAGTTATTGATGGATTTGTCCCTGAATACAAAAGCTTTTGTTTCGCAGCGACTCATTCCGCTAAAAGAGGGTAAGGGGCGGACTGCTGCAGTAGAAGTGATGCTTAACTCACCATTGATTTCTGATTTGATTTTTAAAGGTGATGTGCATGAAATTAAAGAGATTATTGCAAAATCTCGTGAAGCAGGCATGCAAACCTTTGATCAGGCGCTATTTGATTTACATGAAGCGGATATTATTAGTTATGAAGATGCATTACGTAATGCAGACT
>DAIDAH010000370.1 GCA_027310735.1 Methylotenera sp.
TTGCCGAATACTGGCGTGGATAAAGAGGAAGAAGCACGCCTTTCAGCCTGCTTTGTTTTTGGTAAAGAACATGGCACACGCTCAAGCTCAATGCTAATTATGGCGCGTGACGGCAGTGTGCGATTTGAAGAGCGCAGCTATGATGCGGCAGGCAATGAAACCAATCACGTGCTTGAAAACTGGAACATGGACGCCTCGGTGTTTTCTGGCGGCGCCGATTAAGCCGAACAGATGGAGTAGATGATGAAACTTCAAATCGAGCGACCTTATGCGGAAGCCATTGTAGAAAAATTCCCTGCGCTCGTCGCGTTGAAGGAACAATTGCGTTTTGGCAATCACATCGAGATTCCGGTGAGTCAACTGGCTAAGCCAGAGCTGGATTTTCTGGTTGGTCTGTATCAACTTGCAGGGCCAGAGATGCGTGGCCGTGCCGCGCAGTTACTCACTTTGCAGCGCGCGCTAAACGATGACGGCGTACGCTTTAAGGCCGATGATTTAGAGGCGATTGTGCCAGCGATAGCGTGTTATCTACTGGTCGATGCGATACGCGGCTGGTTGTTTAATGTAAATGCGGCTGGCAAGCCATTGGCTTATTTGGTAACGCGCTTAGACTACACACCGCAATCCAACGACGAAACCGGCAAGGTGTATATCGAGCTCAAAGCCAATGCCAAAGCGGCGCTGGCGAATGTCACGCTACGAATATCTGCCGCGGATATTGTCGGAAAAACCATCAGCGAGATTTTTGCCGACAAAGGTTACCTGAAAGAAACCCCTGAGCTAATCGCCAGCTATGACGCCACCATAGAACATTATTTCGACTGGCGTGCGCAGTATGGCGCACAATTTTCTGCCAGCGGCACAGGCTTTTATGCTGAAGACCCTACTTCTAGCCATCGCAATACGGATTGGGCGCGTAAGGATGTGATCGTGCTCTCAGCCAATGGCATGGCGGCTAGACTAGTGAATGACGAAAGCATTATCGCCAACCGTGCGACTACTTTGGACGCAACTGGCGACATTCTCGGCCAGTATTTAAGCAAAGCCGCCAAGAGCAATAAATACGATGCGGAAGCTGAAGTAAAGCAATCGCAAGCGGCGATTCCGCTAGGCATGTTTACGCAATTGCCGGTGCATGGCTACATTTTAATGTTCCACCTCGATTTACACCATTATTTATGGGTGCATGTGGACGATATGCAACCTTATGAATACCAACCTAACCTCAAACAAAAACTCATATTGCCGCCCGAACAAACCGACCTGATTGACATACTCACCGCCGAGATGGACGTGCTGATGGATGATAT
>DAIDAH010000371.1 GCA_027310735.1 Methylotenera sp.
CTAATGACGTTGCGTCGAGCAAAAAAGGCGCCGCAATATTACTAATGCCTATCCTCATTGAGTGTGAAGAGTCGCTCAGCGAGAGTATGCTAAAAAAATTGCAGCACAAAGTCAGTCAGCAATGCAAAATACCAGCCTCCGTTGAAATAATTAAAGGCACACAAAGTGGAATTTGGGGACTATTTAGTGACATCATTGTAGTGAGTTGGGCCTATTCTCACGACAATGAAACATCCTTGGCGCTAGTTAACCAAGATGCTCATCATTTAGAATCACAATTAAAAACAGTCATCCAAAATATTGGCCTACCCCTAGATACAAAAGTACGTTATACAAGACACAGCGGCGTCTTCAATACCGACAAGCCAATGGCTAGTCAGTGGCGAGGTTTGTTCGCACAAGCAATTATCAAGTTGGATGTTTTAGAAAAAGGTTAGATATCATGCATAAATTAAAATACTTACTCATTGCTACCAGCGTCTCTACGCTACTACTTGCCAACCAGAGCATGGCAGCAGAAACCGGTAGTGCACTAAAAAATGACAGTATGCGCTTTGAACCATTTGCTGATGCAAAAGTAACGGGCAGTTTAAGCCGTGGTGATAGCGTTGAAATCATCAGTAAAAAAGGCGCATGGCTACAAGTTAAAACTAAAAAAACCACAGGTTGGGTACGTATCTTGTCGGTTAAACGTGGGGGCACAAGCAGTAGCAACCAGACAAGTGGCGTGTTAGCTCTGGCAAGTGGTCGCGCAGGTACTGGCCAAGTAGTCTCAACCACAGGTATTCGTGGCCTAAACGAAGAGGAGCTGAAAGCGGCAAAATTCAACGAAGCTGAAATTAAAAAACTGGAAAGCTATACATTAAGCGCTGAACAAGGCCGCAAGTTTGCTAGTAAGGGTAATTTAAAAACCATCCCATTCCCCAACTTAAGCGCAGCAAAAGGAGAGGCGCAATGAAAACCTCTATCAGCACTTTAACGCATAAAAAACTCTTCATTTCTGCACTATTTGCGAGCTTGCTTGGCGGCATTAGCTTACATAGTTTAGCGTTTGATTTTCAAGGCGCACTGAAAGATGCCGCAGAAAAGAAAATAGGTCTAAAACCCGAATCAACTTCACCTGAAAGTAAAGATGCAGCCTCGACACCTGCAACAAATGCCGTGGCGACTCAAGAAGCAAAACCTGCATTTAACTGGAAAAACCCAAGCAAAGAAGAAGAGATT
>DAIDAH010000372.1 GCA_027310735.1 Methylotenera sp.
TGACCTGCCCCCAATAACACTACCACCAGATTCTGAAAAAAGTCCGTTTAAAAATCATATTACTTGCCTTAGTTTCTGCGCATAGATTGCAGGTGGGATTCGCCCACAACTACTATGCGGTCTAACTTCGTTATAATCTTTACGCCAGCTTGCAATAGTTTTCTTTGCTTGCGCCAAGGTCTCAAACCATTGCTCGTTTAAACATTCATCACGGAATTTACCATTGAATGATTCAATATAGGCATTCTGGGTTGGTTTGCCTGGTTGAATCAGTAAATGCTCAATACCGTTAGTGTGCATCCATGCCATAAATACACGACTGGTAAACTCGGGGCCACCGTCAGTGCGTATGGCATGCGGAAAGCCTCTAAATATTGCGGCTTGTTCTAGTACTCTGGTGACATACAAACCACTAATGCCATGATCTACTGCAATATCCACACACTCGTGGGTCTTATCATCGGCTATCGTTAAACATTTAAGTTTGCGCCCATTGGCTAAACTATCCATTACAAAGTCGATACTCCATACTTGGTTTGGTGCATCTGGTATCAATAACTCTGCACGCTCCGTAATCGGCCGCTTGGCTTTCTTTCGTCGTCTTACAGAGAGTTTTTGCTCTGTATACAAACGGTACACGCGCTTGTGATTGACAACAACACCTTCAAACTTGAGCATGTCGTGAATGCGACGGTAGCCAAATCTACGGCGTTCATGCGCCAGAGCCTTGATACGCTCCTTGAGCGTCGCTGTTGTTTCATTATCTTGTGGTGGATTGCGCCATGATGATCTGGATAACCCCACTAAGCTGCAAGCGCGACGCTCTGACATTATTTCAGTATCAAGTATGCGTTGTATGCCTACTCGCTTCGCTTGTGGGGTTAGCGCTTTACCCCAAAGGCCACTTTAAGTGCAGATATATCCAGATGGGCTTCAGCCAGCAATTTCTTTAGGTCTGTATTCTCTCGCTCCAATGTACGCAGACGCTGTGCTTCCGTACTATCCATGCCACCAAACTTGGCACGCCAACTGTAAAACGTACCGACACTAAAGCCTTCACGCCGACATAAATCAGCAATTGGAAATCCTGCTTCTGCTTCCTTCAAAAAACCAATGATTTGTTCTTCTTTGTATCTACTCTTCTTCATTCTTCCACTCCTAAAAGTGGACTTTATTTCAATTTAGATTGGTAGTGCAAGTGGGGAGCAGGTCA
>DAIDAH010000373.1 GCA_027310735.1 Methylotenera sp.
GTTAATCGTTTTGACAAGTAAGCAGCTAAAACAATATACGATAGTTATTCTTGTTTCAGCATCGCCTCAAATTGCTCGATTGGTACAGGTTTGCTAAACAGATAGCCTTGAAAATGCTCACAACCCTTATGCATCAGAAACTGTAGCTGTTCTTTAGTTTCCACACCTTCAGCGATTACACTTAAACCTAGACTGTGAGCCATAGTAATAATGGTGAGTACGATTGCTCTATCACTACTGTCATTCGCAATATCACGTACAAATGAACGATCAATCTTTAACTTATCGAGTGGCAGAATTTTTAAATATTGCAAGGACGAATAACCTGTACCAAAGTCATCCAACTCAAACTTGATGCCAAGTTCTTTCAGTGCATTCATAGAAACAACAATATTATCGATGTTATCTACCAACATACTTTCAGTCAGCTCCAACTTTAGCAACATTGGGTTAATGTGATAACGCGTAACGATAGACTGCATTTGCGCAACAAAATCAACTCTTCTAAATTGTTTAGCACTGACATTTACTGACAAGGTAAGCGCACTAGTTAATGCGCTCTGCTGCCATAGATTAAGTTGGGCACAAGCCGCCTCAAGCACCCATTGCCCAATAGATAAAATCAGATCAGACTCTTCTGCAAGCGGTATAAAACTCAAGGGTGATATCATGCCTCGCTCGGGATGAATCCAGCGAATTAACGCCTCAGCACCTAATGGCCGACCAGCGCTATCTACTTGAGCTTGGTAATATAACTGAAGCTGCTGTAATTCAAGTGCATTACGAAGATCACGCTCGATATCAACACGGACATTAATTGCATCCTGCATAATGGGGTCAAAGAAACGAAGCGCGTTACGACCAGATTTTTTTGCCTGATACATGGCAATATCTGCCTGCTTCATCAACTCCTCAATGCTATGTTTATGGTTATTAAATAAGGCCGCACCAATACTCGGAGTGCTGTTATATGTATGCGAAGCTAACTGATAAGGCTCATTAAGCATCGCCAGAATTTTTTCTCCTATAGCTTCAACCTGTGCAGCGGCCTCGAAGTGTTGAGTACTCAGCTCTTCAAGCACAACGACAAACTCATCCCCGCCCAAGCGCGCAACGGTGTCCCCTACACGCACAC
>DAIDAH010000374.1 GCA_027310735.1 Methylotenera sp.
TGTCTGTCGTCTCCAAGCGTTACAAAGTCGTTCAGCCTCGTGACGTGCTGGGCTTCTATCGTGACTTGGTTTCAGTCAGTGGTTTCGAGCTGGAAACAGCTGGCGTACTAAAAGGGGGCAAGAAACTGTGGGCTTTGGCACGTACCGGTGAAGAAACCATGCTGTCAGGCATAGACAAAGTGAAATGCTATCTATTACTGGCAACCAGCTGCGATGGCTCTTTAGCGACCACTGCACAATTCACCAGCATTCGTGTGGTGTGTAATAACACGCTGCAAATGGCTGTTGGTGACAATCTTGGTGCAGTACGTGTGCCCCACTCTACTGTCTTTGATCCAGTGGCAGTCAAGCAATCGTTAGGTCTAGGTGTCACTGCTTGGGATACGTTCTCACAATCCATTAAAGAAATGTCGAACCGACCAGTCAATAAGTTTGAAGCCATGAACTACTTTGTGAATGTATTGGGTAATCCAGACTTACCTCTGCAAGAGCAACCTAACCAGAAGGCCATACAAATGGCGTATGGCTTGTACTCAGGTGAAGGTAAAGGCAGCAAGCTGGTTTCAGCCAATGGTACAGCTTGGGGATTGATGAATGGTGTGACTGAGTTTGTCGATGCACATCGTCGTGCACGTAATCAAGACAATCGTCTGGATTCCGCATGGTTTGGTCAAGGTGCACAAATCAAGCAGAAAGGGTTTGAAGCAGCATTGGCTTTAGCGGCTTAACAATCTATCAAGCAACACCCAAGGCAACACTCGGTCACTTGACCACAACAGACCACACCTCAGGCATTTTTGTCTGGGGTGTTGTCGTTTATATCAGGTATATCAGGAGAACACTAATGAGCAAAAACAATGCAGCAGTACGATTGGTTTCAACAAAAAACATGAGCCGCGCTGAATGGCTGGCAGTCCGTGGTCAAGGCATAGGCAGTAGTGATGCCGCTGTCGCATGCGGCTTCTCTCCCTACAAAAGCCCCCTAGATCTCTGGCTAGAAAAAACAGAGCGTCAGGCAGCTCCGGATCTGGCAGCTAATGATGCCGTATTCTGGGGTACGACACTAGAACACATTATAGCT
>DAIDAH010000375.1 GCA_027310735.1 Methylotenera sp.
GTCTATAGGTGGATTCAATCACGGGTTCGTTCATGAGGTTGGCAAGTATCGGCCCTGGGTCAGCCATGCCTGTGGTTTCAATGACTAAGCGTTTAAACTCAGGAATGGCTTGCAGTGCGCGTTTAAAGAATAAGTCGCGCATAGTATCCGCCAGCTCATTCTTCAACGAGCAACATAAACACCCTGAACTCAGTAGTACAGTATTGTCAGCGATATGCTCACTCTCAATATTTTGCGCTAAATTGCTATTGGCAAACACTTGATCTAAACCTGCATCACCCAATTCATTGATGATGATGGCAGTATCGCGCATTGCAGGATTGTGCAGTAGCTTGTTGAGGAGGGTGGTTTTCCCGGAGCCGAGAAAGCCGGTAAGTAGTGTGACGGGTATGCGTTTATCCATCCCGTCATTTTATCTCGCATCTTTACATATTGCATCAAGGCTAATTCGCTAATACAAGGTAAAATGATGGCAATTGAGTCAGTAAGACTTCGTGTTAATGTCAAACCAAGTATGAAAAGCCCCGTATGAACGTATTTTTTGAAGAAGATGGCAGCTTTAAAGTTGCCTCCATCATGTCCGAAACGCAAGGTTCATTGCAAATTGAATCTGTGAGCGGTAAACGCAGCAAAATCAAAGCCAATAATGTGCTCATGCGTTTTGAAACGCCGTTGGCAGGGTTTATGGATTCAGCTAATGCTGAAGCTGATACGCTAGATGTGGATTTTTTATGGGAATGCTGCACTGAGCCAGATTTTGGTGGTGAATTTGTGTTTGATGCTTTTGCGCAGGAATATTACGGGCGTAAACCAACATCGATAGAGGCTGCCGCCATCGGCATCAAGCTGCACAGTGCGCCCATCTATTTTAATCGCAAGGGTAAAGGCCGCTATAAAGCTGCACCTGCCGATATCTTAAAAGCTGCACTGGCTGGGCTTGAGAAAAAGCGCTTGCTTGCTGAAAAAATGGCTGGCTATGTTGAGCAGTTAAAACGCAACGAAATGCCGGAAGAACTCATGCAGAAGCTGGATATGCTGTTGCATGACCCAGACA
>DAIDAH010000376.1 GCA_027310735.1 Methylotenera sp.
GATTCTATCTTAGTGTTTTACGCATCGCGCTCCTATTACGATGAGTTGCTAGATGCAGGCGTAAAAATCTATGAACGACAAGATGCAATGCTACATGCAAAAACTGCGCTCATAGATGGAGTATGGTCCACCATAGGCTCAACTAATCTCGACTGGCGAAGTTTCACAGACAACCAGGAAATTAATGCCGTCATTCTTGGGCAAGATTTTGGTGACAAGATGCAAGCAATGTTTGAGAAAGACTTGGCGTCATCCAAACTAGTGACTCTTGATACATGGAGAAAGCGTTCAATCGGTGCTCGCATCAAGGAAAGAGCTGCGCGTTTGTGGGCTCACCTTTTATAACCTCCATATGAACCTATACCATAAAATTAAAAAAGAGAGTGCTTGGTATATGTACTTTCACCAAAAGTCACAGGCCAGTGCAAGGCGATGGATGCCAGTCTTTGTGATTACTTTCTTTGGGTTATTCAATAGTGATAAATCCTTTGCCGCTACGCCAGTGTTATCTGCCATAAATACTTCATCAGTGGCATTAAAAGCTAAATATAAAGAACTCAATTATCAGTTGCTCAACAATCAGTTTAAGCGTGCGCTTTATCTTAACTCTGAAGAATCTACACACTATTTAAAGGGCGAAATCTATGCAGTAGTCAACTACCCGTTTGCAACATTTAACTCAGCACTCAATAATCCTGCACATTGGTGTGATGCACTGATATTAAATATCAATATCAAATACTGCCATGCCGCTAACAATCAAGATGGCAATGCCCTAGTACTAAATATCGGTAAAAAATCCCCCCAATTGCTATCACAAACATATCGTCTCGAATTTAAGTATAGCAAGATGATTTCAGCTACTGATTATTTTGCAACTGAACTCGACTCAAGAACTGGGCCTTTAGGCACTTATGATTATCATATTTCCATTGAAGCTACCCCACTTAAATATGGGCAGACCTTTTTCCATTTTACTTATGCTTATTCATTTGGTATTGCTGGCAGCCTAGCCATGCAAACTTACCTTGCAACCATAGGCAGAAACAAGGT
>DAIDAH010000377.1 GCA_027310735.1 Methylotenera sp.
GTGTACAACATTGAAGTTGTGGAAAATATCGCGAAAGTGGATCTCACTATGACCACACCGGCATGCCCAATGGGTGAAATGCTGCTAGATGACATTCATGCAACCTTGAGTCAAATGCTACCAGAGAATTTGACATTTGACATCAATCTGGTCTGGGAGCCGCCTTGGGAGCCCAACATGATGTCAGCTGAAGCAAAACAACGCTTGGGCTGGGATTAACAATTATATTGCCTTACATAAAATGAACCAACCCAATCTCACTGTGCAATACCGTATACCAATGCTAATCGCAGCATTTATATGTTTGGCTTTCGGGATTGGCAATGGTTTATTACGCTTAGGCTGGAACTTTCCATTAGCATCGGCAAATATGGCTGGCTTACACGGCCCATTAATGGTGTGTGGTTTTTTAGGTACGGTCATCTCATTAGAGCGTGCCGTGGCTATTGGTCAACGCTGGGCTTATTGGGGCCCGTTATCTGCCGCACTTGGTGGAGTGGCGTTTATTGCAGGTTTACCTTGGTTTATTTGTACGGCTTTAATCACTATCGCGAGCGTTATTCTCAGCATTGCCACCACACAGATTTTTTTACGTCAGCACGCATTATTTACATTAACGCTGTTACTAGGCAGCCTGTCATGGCTGTTAGGTAATTTTTTATGGTTGAACGGGTTCAGCGTAGCGCAAATAATTCCTTGGTGGGTAGCCTTTCTGGTATTAACCATCGCCGGTGAACCGCTGGAACTATCACGCGTTCTTCCGCCCTCTTTTAATGGAAAAATTGCCTTTATAGCAATTGTTACCCTACTACTTATTGGTGCAGTTTTAGCAACCGCTTCAAAAGTATCAAATGTACAAACCGTTTCAGTTGCATTGCTGATGCTTGCCGTTTGGCTACTACGTCAGGATGTAGCACGACACACTATCAAACAGAAAGGTTTAACACGTTTTATTGCGGCATGCATGTTGTCAGGCTATGTATGGCTAC
>DAIDAH010000378.1 GCA_027310735.1 Methylotenera sp.
ATTTACAACAAAATGGTGGTAGTGGTTATTTTAGAACTCGTGTAGTTCAAGCATATTTACAAGATGGAACGCTAGAACTAGTTCCGGAAGCACCTGAATTTTCTTATCCTGTATATCTGATATATCTTCGTAAAAAAAATAACGATTTCATTTCAACTGTTATAGAACAATTGAAAGAAGTAATTAATCTGGAGACAGACTGGTCACAACGCAATTTTGTATCATTTTAATTAATATTAGAATGATTAATTATTCATTATTAATTTTAATAGCTTCTTTTTATACTAGTCGACCAATTTGACCACTCACATGTATATAGATGATATTAAAATGGGGACATTGCTCAAACGAGCTCCCAACGATTCAGTTTTTATTGCTAAACATTGCACTTGGCATTGGGCACTTCATTATTCTTTTGAGTGCTGGCGCATATCTTCCAATGCTGCCTTATATCGCAGGCAGTGTAGGCGAAGGGATTCCTTATACAGTTTGGGGGCAAAGTAATTATTTTACGGCAATGGGGGCCGCCTTTTTAATAGCTAGACCATTAATGAGGCGATTTGGACCTCGTGACATTGCTATTACCGCATATCTGGTTTTTGCAGTATCAAGTCTCATGGTCTTATTGACTACTCAGGTGTTCCCTTTGATGACAACAGCTCGAACGTTGCAGGGGTTTTCTGCTGGGTTGAGCTTATCACCATCATTTTATCTACTTCTTGGGCATTATAAAAAAACAAAACAGCATGTCGCTATAGGGTTATGGGGGCTTGCTGCATTTACTCCTTTCTCTATTGGCCCAGCTCTTGGAGGTTATTGTGCCTATATCTTAGGTAACTGGCGTATTTTGTTTCTATTAGGGGGCGGTATAAGCT
>DAIDAH010000379.1 GCA_027310735.1 Methylotenera sp.
TGCCGGCCGTTCTCATCAGTGTAGCAGGCAGTCCAATACCGGCTTTTGGGGTGTCTCCAGATGCTCGCCATGGTAAGAATGTGGGTAAGAATGACGCCGACGAATGTCGATGACGTCAATTCTTATAAGTCGTTTGATGTCAGTGTAAGTTATTGCTGTTTAATGCACTACGTCGAGACCGGGGTTCGAATCCCCGTGGGGACGCCAACTTAGAAGCCCGCCACAAGCGGGCTTTTTGTTTTGTTGGCGCCGCGCCAGCGGTTCGAACCCCGGAGGGGTTTGACGACCGAAGTGAAACGGAGGGAGATGGGGCGACCAGCGGGTCGAGGGTAAGACCCCGTAGGCGTTCCACGCCGAGCCAATCCCCGTGGGGACGCCAACTTACAAAAGCCCGCTGCTCGAACGAGTTGCGGGCTTTGTGCTTTCAAAATCTCACCCAGTGGCCATCACAGTGGCCATATTTCATGTAGGTGCTTCTCAAGTCGGCCTGACCTGTGCCGATAGGGGCCCGTATCCCGACTGATCGAGTTGAGACGAGAATGCGCGACGAAGCGAAGGGACAACATCGTCGCGGAGTTTTTCCGCACACGCCGCCCCGAGGTCGTCGAGCAGACGAGTTCGCTGTTTGCGAGACGCGGCCGACTCGGGATCCCGCTCGGCGACGAAACCAAGCCACTCGCGACTCATGGACACATCGATATCCTCTGAGAACCGATGGATGACCTTCCAGACCTTCGACAGTGACGTGC
>DAIDAH010000037.1 GCA_027310735.1 Methylotenera sp.
CACTAAAACGGTCATGTCTTTGTTGGCTGAAGGATTGGTCGACAATACGTCTGCGCCAGAAGCTAAACCCTCTAGTCTCAAGTGCTGGAAAATCATTAACGATACCCGCGAATTAGTGCAACAACATGCTGATAGCCCGTTAAGTGTGGCGGATGTATGTAAGGTTCTTGGCATTAGCCGTCGAACCCTGCAATATTGCTTCCAAAACTTGCTGGATACCAACCCTGTGACTTACCTGCGTGCAGAGCGCTTAAATGGTGTTCGTCGTATGTTACGCACCAGCCACTCTGTTACTGAGGCCGCCGCCCATTGGGGATTCTGGCACTTTGGCCATTTTTCACAAGAATACAAAAAGATGTTTGGCGAATTGCCTTCGGTCACTTACAAGCGTTTACATGGGATGCATTAATCAGACCAGTAAAAATCGCAATCGAGTAACCACTTACTATTCAATGTACAGAATATAAGTAGCTCACGCCCAACATCATTTGCTTAACAAGGTTTCAAAATTGAGTCTGAGCATAAGTGACCATGGGGACTGGGTGCTACCAGTCTTGATAGGATGAAAAAACAAAATGTCGTTGGTAACATCCTCTTCAAGATAGATTTTTCCTTCTTTAATGGCACGTTTTGCTTCATTAGAAAGATCATTGGCGGGCTGCCCTACATTATCTACATCAGGATGCGCTATATAAGTTGCTGCATTTGAAATCAGCGCATATGTGCCAGTACCATATGGTTTGAGCTGACTCAAATCTTCTTGAAACTTATCTAATGCAAAGTCAATCCCAGTCACCCCGATAAACCTAGCGCCGTGCTTAATCGCCACCATCAATGTAGACATCTGAATCACCTTGCCATTACTGAGATTGTAGTCATATGGCTCTATCATGACATCTTTAAGATAACGCCTTGGCAAGTCATACCAAACATTCACCCCTGGCGTTTCATAATCGACCAATTGCTCTTTTACGACATTGCCATTAGAGCGATTCCAATACGGAATAAATCGTCCTGTTGCATCATGGCCCTCTATGTTGCGATGCTCGTCATCAAGGCCATCAAACGCATTCGGCTCAAAACAACAGGTATAGGCCAGCACATCCGTATCTGCCTTTAAATTTGCCATTAATAACGCATTAACCACATTACGCTGCGGTCGAATGCGAGATGTACGCAAACCTTCGATTAAGTGCTTAATGCCGTATAGACTGGCTTCCAATTGCATAAATCGCGTTTCAAACCGCATGGCTTCAGCAGCAACCATATAAGCTGCATTCTTGATTAACGACTCTTTTTCAGCATGTTGCACTTCATAACTAGCTTTTACGGAGTCATTTTGAATGGATGACACGATACGACTAATTTCAGTAGCCGCTTGCGATGAGCGATCCGCCATTTTACGCACTTCATCGGCCACCACGGCAAAGCCACGGCCGGCCTCACCGGCTCTTGCGGCTTCAATCGCCGCATTCAATGCAATTAATGTGGTTTGTTTAGCTACTTGCTTAATAATATCAGCGACCTTGCCAATTTCATTCGAACTTAGCTCCAGCCCTTGGACCAAGTTTTTAACTAGGTCAATAGTCTGCCCCGCGCCCATCCCTGCTTCTTGCATACTCACCAAATCAATCCCTTAAAACTTCCAAACAACATCTATGTATAAAAACAACTTATCAAAGATAAAAATACAAAATTAATAGTGCGACCTATTTCAAAAGCGGCGCTTCTTCAACCTCAATCTGTACCGCATCACTTTCATCTTTCAGCACCACTCCTGAAACTTGCAAACGCAACGCCTCTTTCGCTAACCAAAGTAGCTTTTTAGCTGCAGCGTCGTAGACCAGCCCTTCAGGCCGAACATTTGAGATGCAATTACGGTCTGCATCGCTACAACCTACATGTGGATTAAACGTGAGATAGACGCCCAAACTATCTGGAGAACTTAAACCGGGACGTTCACCAATCAGCATCACCACCATCTTGGCACCTAGAACTTCCGCCACTTCATCGGCAATGGCTACGCGCGCTTGACTAGCAATCACTATAGTCCCAAGATTCCATTCAACAGGAAGATAAGCCCTCATGGCATCTAACAATGGGGCTACATGCCTAGAGACGGCTAATGACGACAATCCATCGCCGACAACAATTAAGAAATCAACAGGCTGCTTTGGCAAAACTTGTAATTGGGCAAGGCTGTCGGCATGCAAACGCCGCCCCAAATCAGGCCGCAATAAATAACTAGCGCGATCTGTAGCGCGGCTTTGCACGCGTAGCGTTTGATAGTTTAGTGATTGGATAGATTGCTCTAAAGCATCGACATCCAATGGCAAATGCACGGCATCGCGCGCCATAGCGTGCGACAAACCAAAACCCAGCACTTCTTTAGTTGGAAGGCTACTGCCAACGCGCCCCAAAGCTATTCGTGCGCGGGTAAAGCCGCGTAATTGAGACCAAGGATCCTGCTGTAGGGCAGGCTTATCTGTATCACTCATTTCGCCACCAATAAATGTTTAGGCATGTTTTGCAGCATGTGATGCTGACCCGTGACGGCGCGCACCACACCATATTCGTCCATGATCTGCATTTTTCTCAACCACTGTTCAAACTCTGGAGCAGGCTTTAAGCCTAATACTTTTCTTAAATACAGCGTATCGTGGAACGAAGTCGTTTGATAGTTGAGCATAATGTCATCTGAACCGGGGATACCCATGATAAAAGTCAATCCAGCCGTTGCCAGTAGCGTCATCAGTGTATCCATATCGTCTTGGTCGGCCTCCGCATGGTTGGTATAGCAGACATCGCAACCTAAAGGCACCCCCAATAACTTGCCACAAAAGTGATCCTCCAAACCTGCGCGGATAATCTGCTTACCGTCATACAAATACTCTGGGCCGATAAAACCGACGACGGTATTGGTCAGCAACGGCGATAAGTGCCGTGCAATCGCATAAGCACGCGCTTCACAAGTTTGCTGGTCCACACCGAAATTGGCATTGGCTGAAAGCACAGACCCCTGCCCCGTTTCAAAGTACATGACATTATTGCCCACCGTGCCACGATTTAACGACAATGCTGCCGATTGCGCTTCTTTAAGCATGGCAATATCAATACCAAAACTTTTATTGGCTTTTTCAGTGCCTGCGATAGACTGAAATACCAAGTCCACAGGCGCACCCTTTTCAATCAACTGAATCTGATTTGTCACATGCGTGAGAATGCACGATTGTGTAGGAATACCGTATTGGTTGATGACGTCATCAACCAAGTAGTACAGCTCCATTAATGCTGGAATACTATCCGTGGCAGGATTGATGCCTATCACCGCATCACCGGAGCCATATAACAAGCCATCCAGCATAGAGGCTGCAATGCCACGCGTATCATCTGTAGGGTGGTTCGGTTGCAAACGCGAAGAAAGATTTCCGGGCAAGCCGATGGTATTGCGAAACGCCGTAATAACATGGCATTTTTTTGCCACTAGGATTAAATCTTGATTACGCATGAGCTTACTCACGGCAGCAGCCATCTCTGGCGTGATACCGGGCGCTACACGCTTTAAAGTTGCCGAATCAGCAATGTCTGACAATAGCCAGTCACGAAAATCACCCACGGTAAGGTGGCTGATTTCAGAAAATGCTTGCTTATCATGCGTATCCACAATGAGTCGCGTGACTTCATCGGTTTCATACGGAATGATTAAGTCTTCTAAAAATTGCTTGAGGGGAATTGCGGCCAAACACATTCTGGCAGCCATGCGTTCTGCATAAGTTTCTGCAGCCACGCCGGCAAGATGATCACCGGATCGCGCTGGAGTCGCTTTGGCCAACACACATTTCAGGTCTGCAAACTGATAAGTACGTGTACCTACACTATATTGATAACTCATCATGCACTCACTTCATTCATATCACAAAAATCATGTAAATCTAATGTACTGCTAATCGCGCCAGAAATTGATTCTGGCGCGACATCATACCTACAACATTAATCCTACTTTATTATCAGCAGATGCATCACGATGGTGCTGCGTCATACTGAAGTAAGCGTATCCTAATGCCATTAAACCAAAGAACACCACAGTCAGTTGTTGATTGAAGTAAATCATCGTCACCAAACTAACCGCAGCCAAACCTAGTGCGATAGCTGGGAACAGTGGATAAGCCACTGCAGCAAATGGACGTTCTAAATGCGGCTCATTGATACGTAATGCAAACAAACTCATCATCGAAACGATGTACATCACAATAGCACCGAACACAGCCATGGTAATCAAGTTAGCTGTGAGTGTTTGCCCTGCAAACTCGAAGCTATCACCCATAATTGCGGCAACTCCCACGACAGCCCCAGCAATAATTGCACGATGAGGTGTTTTGAATTTATCGTTTACTGCACCAAAATATTTAGGCATATACCCAGCACGTGATAATGCAAAAATCTGACGTGAATAGCCAAGAATAATGCCGTGGAATGAAGCAATCAAACCAAACAGACCAATCCACACCAACATATGTAACCAACCACTGTTTGCACCGACGATCATCTTCATCGCTTGTGGCAATGGGTCATTAATATTTGACAATGCTTTCCAATCACCAGCCCCACCTGCGAATACCATTACCCCCATCGCCAATACCAACAAGGTTAAAATGCCGCCGATGTAAGCTTTAGGAATAGTACGTTTTGGATCTTCGGCTTCTTCTGCCGCCATCGCAACACCTTCAATTGCCAAGAAGAACCAGATAGCAAAAGGAATCGCCGCAACAATGCCAGAAATCGAGGCCATACTAAAGTCACTTTGACCAGACCAGCCATTAGCCACAAAGTTACTCATAGAAAAGCCAGGAGAAACCACGCCCATAAACACCAGCAATTCAACAATCGCCAATATTGTGACAAACAACTCAAATGTAGCGGCAATACGAACGCCGATAATATTCAAGGCTACAAACACCACATATGCCCCCATCGCAAAGGCTTTAGGATCCACCCCCGGGAACTGCACGTTCAAATAAGCGCCTATTGCCATGGCAATAGCAGGCGGTGCGAACACGAACTCAACTAAGGTTGCAAAGCCTGCAACAAAAGCCATTTTTGAACCAAACGCTCGCCGCGCATAGGCGAAAGGACCTCCAGCATGTGGAATAGACGTCGTTAATTCAGTAAAACTAAAAATAAAGGTGGCATACATCACCGCGATTAAAATTGAGGTCACAAGAAACCCTAATGTACCCGCTTTGTCCCAACCATAACTCCAACCAAAATACTCACCCGATATCACCAAGCCGACTGCTAGCCCCCACAGATGCCAACCATTCAGCGTTGCTTTTAATGATGAACTCATCACAACTCTCCTTAATATTAAAAATGGCGTCCATAATGGTCACCGAATTAAAGCTTTGCGCTTACTAAATGCCAGCCTTAGGTGCAATGATGTAACTTTGTAGAAAATTGCACTATCCCATTTTGGCAATCATCCATTAATACTTAAAATAGCCTTTTAAACCCAAATACTTAGCTTATTCAATACATCGTTAGCAGCACTGCTCAGCCGCATCAATAGACTATGTAGCAAAATTGGTGATGCATCATCGGCATGATAAACTTGTGCCATACCTTTAAAGATGCATGCCCAGTTTATGTGATGTCAACATCACAGACTTAACTAATCGGAATCAATGCTAAAAATGCCGACTGAAACACCATCTCAAAATCAAGCCCACATTCAGGCGCAGGACTTACTCAGATTCATCGATGCCAGCCCTAGCCCTTGGCATGCAGTTAACAATGTCGAACAACGCTTACTTGCTCAAGGCTTTACGCAATTGCATGAAGCGCAGGCATGGCGGCTTAAGGCTGGTAGCAGTTACTACGTCGTTCGTGGCGGCGCCTCTATCATTGCCTTTACGCTTGGCAAGCAAGCACTCACAGACACCGGCTTGCGCATGGTGGGCGCACATACTGACTCACCTAGCTTACGACTCAAACCACAAGCGGCTTTTAGTAATAATGGCTTAGTCAGAATTGGTGTTGAAGTTTACGGCGGGCCGATTTTAGCTACTTTTACTGACCGTGATTTAAGTATTGCCGGACGCGTGACTGTACGCACCGAAACAGGGTTCGAAACGCGTTTGATTAAGTTTGATGAGGCACTGATGCGCTTGCCAAATCTGGCGATTCACATGAATCGTGAAGTCAATGACAAGGGCTTGGTACTTAACAAACAAACTGAGTTACCGCTGATTTTTGGCATGGGTGAAGACGGCATCGAAACTGATCGCCAGTTTATTAGCCACATCGCCAATAGCCTGCAAGTCAAAGTTGAAGACATTCTGACTTGGGAACTTAACGTGTTCGACACGCAAAAAGGCACCTTTTGGGGTGCAAATCAGGAATTTATCGCTAACAGCCAGCTAGATAACTTAGCCTCCTGCCATGCTGCCGTCACCGCTTTGCTTGCGACAGAAAGCCCAGGCTCCACTTGCCTTTGTGCTTTATTTGACCACGAAGAAGTCGGTAGTGAAAGCACCACGGGCGCAAGCGGCAGCTTTTTAGCCGACGTCATCAATCGCATTGCGGCAAGTACCAACCTAAGTGAAGAAGCACGCTTGCGTATGCTGGCGCAAAGCTTTTTTATCAGTGCAGATATGGCGCACGCCTATCATCCCAACCACCCAAATGCATATGAACCTTGTCACCACGTGCTGGTGAACAAAGGTCCGGTCATTAAAACCAATGCGAATCAGCGTTACTCTACTAATGCCGATACTGCCGCACGCTTTATCACTTTATGTGAACGAGCCAAAGTACCATATCAGCAGTATGCACATCGTACCGACTTAGGTTGCGGCAGCACTATCGGCCCGATTATCGCTGCCAGTTTAGGCGTAGCTAGTGTAGATGTAGGCTCGCCGATGTGGGCAATGCACAGCATTCGAGAAAGTGCCGGAGTATTAGATCATAGCTACATGATCTCCGTACTCCAGACCATGTTTAACAGCTAACTGATGACTTTAGCTGCCCTTTACGAAACTTCTGTCTATAATCTAGCTAAACAACCATTGGTGCCAACTGCATGAATACAATTGAGTCAGTCATCGCTACACTCTCTAACTGGGTATGGGGTCCACCCATGCTTACGCTACTAGTTGGCACCGGGCTTTATTTAACGATATTACTCAAAGGTATGCAGTTTCGTGCCTTACCACTGGCTTTCAAATTAATTTTTCGCAAAGATCACCACCACGAAGGCGACATTTCACACTTTGCCGCCTTGATGACGGCACTTGCAGCCACCGTAGGTATAGGTAACATTGTAGGTGTAGCTACAGCAATCACCCTAGGTGGTCCAGGTGCAGTATTCTGGATGTGGGTAACAGGACTGGTCGGCATGGCCACTAAATACTCAGAAGCCGTATTAGCCGTTAAATATCGTGAAAAAGGGCCTCACGGCATGCGTGGCGGGCCGATGTATTATTTAGCTAAAGGCGCAGGACTACCTTGGCTAGGAACGATTTTTGCCATATTCACCGCCTGCGCAGCCTTTGGTATTGGCAACATGACGCAAGCCAACGCCACTGCCAAAATTTTTGAATCCACGTTTCATATCGCACCTTATGTCACTGGCTGGGTACTGATGATATTGACAGGATTGGTGATTCTGGGTGGCATCCGCTCCATCGGCAAGTTCACTTCACTGTTAGTACCATTTATGATTGTGGGTTATGTCGGCACGTCTCTAGTTGTGCTGTTCGTTCATGCCAATCAAATTCCGCATGCGTTTGGTTTGATTTTTTACCATGCATTCAACGCATCAGCCACGACTGGCGGCATTGTAGGCGCTACGATTGCAACTGCGATGCGCTATGGTATTGCCCGTGGCGTATTCTCTAATGAATCAGGCCTAGGCTCTGCTCCTATTGCCGCCGCCGCCGCACGCACAGCTGACCCAGTCAAACAAGCTTTAGTGAGCATGACACAAACATTCATCGATACCCTCGTTGTTTGCACGATGACCGCACTAGTCATACTCACCGCCACCTCATGGACGCAAGGCGTCAGTGCCAGCGAACTCACCAGTGCTAGCATGGCAGAAACATTAGGCAGCGCAGGGGCAATTATTGTCGCTATATCCACCGCGCTCTTTGCATACTCCACGCTTATCGGCTGGAATTACTACGGGGAAAAAGCCATTGAATATTTATTTGGCTCACGGGCAATTGTTATTTATCGCGTATTCTTCACAGCCACTGTCATTGTTGGCGCCACCACTAGCCTTGAACTAGTTTGGAATTTTTCAGACTTAATGAACGGCATGATGGCGATTCCAAACCTGATTGGCCTGTTATTACTCGCAAAAGTAGTCAAAGCTGAAACAAACCGTTTTTTCAGCAGCAATCACTAAAGGATTATCATGAGTCAACATGCAGAACGTAGTCACTGGGGTAGCCGCTGGTCATTCATGTTAGCCACCGCTGGCTCTGCGATTGGCTTAGGCAACATCTGGAAGCTGCCCTACATGATAGGCGTCAATGGTGGTAGCGCGTTTGTTCTGGTATTTCTGCTTTGCATTTTCTTTGTCGGCATTCCACTGATGATGACAGAAATTCTGCTGGGTCGGCGTGCGCAAAAAAATCCATTTAACGGCATGCAAGCGCTAGCGGCGGAAGCCCGCGTTTCGAGGTCGTGGAAATACTTAGGTGGTGTCGGCATGATTACCGGCCTGCTCATTTTAGGCTTTTATAGTGTGATTGGCGGCTGGGTGCTCAGCTACATTTATTATGCTGCAGTTGGTACATTCACAGAGATTAATGGCGCTCAATCTACCGCAAACTTTAATGCCCTCTTGGCATCACCACTCACACTACTATTTTGGCACACATTTTTCATGCTACTCACCATGGGCGTTGTGGCACGCGGCGTGAACTCCGGACTGGAAAAAGCTAATAATATTTTGATTCCAGCATTATTCATGATTCTGCTCATACTCTTAGGTTACAGCATGTCAGTCGGTGACATGCATCTGGCGGCACAATTCATGTTTAACCCAGACTTTGGAAAAATCACGCCAGTCTCAGTTTTATCGGCTTTGGGTCATGCCTTTTTCTCACTCAGCTTGGGCATGGGCTCGGTGATGGTCTATGGTTCATATTTACAACGTAATGTATCCATTGCATGCACCACCATTTACATTGCACTTATCGATACTGCACTTGGTTTATTGGTTGGCTTAGCGATTTATGCATTGGTCTTCGCCAATCACCTACCTGTTGCCAGTGGCCCAGGCTTAATCTTTCAAACACTACCCATCGCATTTGGCCACATGCCTGCTGGGAGCTTTATCGGCACATTATTTTTTATTCTGGTCGCATTTGCAGCATGGACATCTTCCATTTCACTGGTTGAACCTGCAACCGCATGGCTGGTTGAAAACAAGGAAATGAAACGCAGCTCAGCCGCATGGCTTATCGGCATTACCGTTTGGCTGCTTGGCGTGACAGTTTTACTTTCGTTTAATGAGTGGAAAGGCATCGATATCATATTCGGCCTCAACGTTTTTGAAACTCTGGATAAACTTACGTCAACCATACTCTTGCCTTTAGGCGGCTTGTTTATGGCAATATTTGCGGGCTACTTTATGCGGAAAACGCATGTACAGGAGGAACTCAACCTAAGTAACCGAGCCTTTGATCTATGGCGATTTACAAATAACATTGTCGCGCCGATAGCGATTGGTGCTGTGTTTCTGTATTTATTTGGTGTAATTCACTAACAGCGCAACAAATTACACCCAAGAAAAAAGCCAGCTTAGCGCTGGCTTTTTATTCAATCAAACAAACTTAAAGTGACAACACCCACTCAACGATTGTTTTGATATCAGCATCTTTAACTTGTGGGCTATTTGCTGGCATAGGCATAGGACCCCAAGTACCGCTACCACCTTTTTTAACTTTCTCAACCAACCTAGCTTCAGCTGTTTTGTCGCCTTTATATTTAGCAGCAACATCTTTGTAAGCTGGACCTAAGATTTTTTTCTCAACACTGTGGCAAGCTAAACAGCCACTTTTTTGTGCTAATGCTTGTGCAGCTGCAGCGTCTGCTGCATTTACTTGAGCTGCAACCAACATTGAACCAGCAGCAGCGATTGTTAACAATAAAGCTTTCATGCTATCTCCTTGAAACTACCATTAAAAATTAATTAACGTCTTTTTGCAACGTCGTATATTACCTACAATTACAATTTTAACAAGCTAGTTACGGCAAATCATTTAATAAGTAATAATTCAATTACATCTGACACAAAAAATCTGATAAATCACCAATACTCTGTGAACAAGAAACGCCCTTGCCTGCCCGTGCGTTGACACACTTTGAAAAATCTCTTTCAGTCGCTACAACAACTCAAGAGAGTATTCCGTCACCATAGTATGTGATTCACCTGGGAAAATCGTCACGCTGTTTTCCATGGCATTTGCTGACTCTACGCAAAGCATCTTGCGCCATTCATCCGGCTCACCCATATCACTCATTTGTGCTACTTTCTCTGCACCCGGTGACCAGATAACAGTGGTATTACTACCAGATTTCGCTACGCGAATCGCGCGGTGAAAGCCGCTGTCGCGAATAATGCAATCTTCACCGCTGTTAAGATAAACGCGGTCAAACTCGCCATCAAACTTTAATGGACCATGTTGCACGTTACGCAAGTAGCCTTCAACTTTATCTGAGTAAACCAAATTTTCCAGCCCAGTAATATGCGTATTTTTAACGTCACTTACGTTGAAGTAGGTATGGAATGCTTCGCCAATCATAAACGGATGATTAGCCAGATTCTTAGTTGTCATCTCCAAGCGCAGATAATTACCAATCGTAATTTCCAACGTCAATTGAAACGGATACGAAAGTTGTTTTTTAGCCACTTCAGTCAGCGTCATTTCCAAAAGTAATCGCGTCGTGCCATTTGGCAATTTATAACTTTTAGTGACTTGCCAAGGAATCACGCGCGCAAAACCGTGTGGACAATAACTGCTGTCCGTAGGATGTGCGCCAAACCAAGGCCAACAAATTGGCACGCCGCCACGAATAGAGCGGCCGTCTACATAGCGCGCATTACTTGATAGCCATAACACCGGCTCCGAAGCCGATTTTGGCTGCCAATGCATGACATGTGCCCCCTGTAAAGCAATCTTGGCTGTAGCATGCCGATTATCAATTTCAACGTAATCCAAACCATTAGCGTCTTTACTAAAGCGGACATCATTCGTCGGCACCGCATTAGCGATAATTGGGTGCGGGTGTACATTAGCTTTTGTCATGTTTATTTACTTTTATACGCGTTCTAAATTATTCGATTTTAATTTTCGACTTAAACTTTTATGTGTTAATTTTTGCTATTTCTCAATCTGAGAAACATCACGTACTGCCCCACGAGCCGCACTGGTACTCATCGCTGCATAAGCGCGCAAAGCTGGAGAAACAACACGCTCACGACTTACTGGCTTCCAAGCTGCCTTACCTTTATCTTCCATTTTGGCGCGACGATGTGACATTTCCTCATCGCTAATCGCTAAATGAATGGTACGGTTTGGAATATCAATTTCAATGGTATCACCCTCTTCTACCAAGCCAATCGCACCGCCTTCTGCCGCCTCTGGTGAAGCATGGCCGATACTCAATCCAGACGTACCACCTGAAAAGCGACCATCAGTCAGTAGCGCACAGGCTTTGCCCAAGCCTTTAGACTTCAAATATGAAGTTGGGTATAACATTTCTTGCATGCCCGGGCCGCCGCGGGGGCCTTCGTAGCGAATCACCACTACATCACCAGCTACGACTTTATCCGCCAGAATCGCTTCTACTGATGCATCCTGACTTTCAAAAATACGCGCACGACCGGTGAATTTCAGAATACTGTCATCCACCCCTGCGGTTTTAACGATACAGCCATCCAGCGCAATATTGCCGTACAACACAGCCAAGCCGCCATCTTGTGAATAAGCATGGGCTTTATCGCGGATACAGCCTTCTGAACGGTCATCATCAAGCGTTGGGTAAAGCATGCTTTGACTAAAGGCGATTGTCGTTGAAATACCACCCGGCGCTGCGCGGAAGAATTTTTTAACCTCTTCATCTTGGGTCACTTTAATATCCCATTTATCCAAGGCATCGCCCATAGTTGCGCTATGCACAGTTGGCGATTCACGGTGAATCACACCTGCACGATCCAACTCACCCAGAATACCCATCACACCACCGGCACGGTGCACGTCTTCCATGTGATATTTTTGTGTTGCTGGCGCAACTTTACTTACACATGGCACTTTTCTGGAGATTCTATCAATATCACTCATGGTGAAATCCAATCCAGCTTCATGTGCTGCTGCCAGTAAATGTAATACTGTATTGGTTGAGCCACCCATAGCCACATCCAGACTCATAGCATTCTCAAATGCCTGCATATTTGCAATGCTACGTGGTAATACTGAGTAATCGTCTTGCTCATAATGGCGTTTGGCAATATCCACAATCAAGCGGCCAGCCTTCAAGAACAACTCTTTACGTGCAGAATGCGTAGCAAGTGTGGAACCATTACCCGGCAAACTCAGACCCAAAGCCTCAGTTAAACAGTTCATGGAGTTTGCAGTAAACATGCCAGAACATGAACCGCAGGTTGGGCATGCTGAACGCTCAATCGCCTCAGATTTCTCATCACTCACGTGGCTGTCTGCCGCAGCCACCATCGCATCCACCAAGTCCAACTTCAGCGCTTCGCCCTGCCAATTCACTTTACCCGCTTCCATCGGGCCGCCAGAGACAAATACGACAGGAATGTTCAAGCGCAAGGCTGCCATCAACATACCCGGTGTAATTTTGTCGCAATTTGAAATACATACCAAAGCATCCGCACAGTGCGCATTTACCATGTATTCCACGCTATCGGCAATTAAATCGCGGCTCGGCAAGCTATACAACATACCGCCGTGACCCATCGCAATACCGTCATCCACGGCAATCGTATTAAATTCTTTGGCGACACCGCCAGCGCGCTCAATTTCGCGCGCCACTAATTGCCCCATATCTTTCAAATGCACATGGCCAGGCACAAACTGCGTAAATGAGTTGGCAATGGCAATAATCGGCTTATCAAAGTCGCCATCTTTCATGCCTGTAGCGCGCCACAATGCGCGAGCGCCTGCCATGTTGCGGCCGTGAGTGGTAGTGTGTGAACGATAAACTGGCATGTGTAAAATCCGTAAAGTGATGAATAAACAATAAAAAGTATAATTTTAGACTAGCTAGCCATAACTAGCTAAAGAAATATGATGTCACCAACGCTTGTTGGCGCACTTCATTATGCGCATAACAACAACATTTCAAACTTAGCTTACAAAACATCCAATGGGCTCCCCACTCCACGCCCACCCTTATTCAACACATGCGTATAAATCATGGTGGTTGCCACGTCAGAATGACCCAGCAACTCTTGTACGGTTCGAATATCGTAGCCACCCTCAAGCAAATGCGTGGCAAAGCTATGGCGTAAAGTGTGAGGAGTCGCTGGTTTGGTAATTGCCGCATCTACCACCGCTTGACGCATGGCACGCTGCACGGACTGATCTTGCAAATGATGGCGACGCATCACAGGCGACTCATCATCCTTAGTGCGTGGATCTTGCGACAAATTACCGCTCGGGAAAACATATTGCCATATCCAATCACGCGCCGCATAAGGATATTTCAAACCCAGCGCCTGTGGCATATGTACAGCACCAAAGCCATCATTCAAGTCATTTTGATGCAACTGCTTTACGCGATTCAAATGCGTTTTAAGTGGCTCAATTAATGTGAGTGGCAACATCGTCACACGATCCTTAAAACCCTTGCCATCGCGAATTAAAATCTCTTTGCGCTCAAAATCAATATCTTTCACCCGCAACCGCAACACCTCTAAAATCCGCATACCCGTACCATACAGCAGACTAGCAATTAGCCAATGTGTGCCCGTTAAGCGGCTCAACACCGCCTGCACCTCTGTTTTTGTCAACACAACAGGTAAACGCTTAGGCGCTTTCGCCTGCTCCACGCTATCCAGCCAAGGCAACTCAACACCCAACACTTCTTTATACAAAAACAACAACGCACTTTTTGCCTGATTTTGCGTACTTGCAGACACATTGCGCTCAACGGCTAAATACGTCAGAAACACCTCCACCTCTACGGAGCCCATCTCACTTGGATGTCGCTTGTCAAAATGCAAAATAAAGCGTTTAATCCAATCCAAATAAGCCTGCTCAGTACGAATACTGTAATGTTTAAGACGAATCTTACCGCGCACCTGATCTAAAAGCTTAGGTGGTTCCACGTTTTGCAGAGGGCTTTGTAATGAGTTTTGCATGTTTTAAACGCCGCATATCAATAGAATTATTAGGCAATACTAAAAAAAGTTAACACAATGATTTTATTATATACTTTATTAAAAAAAATTAATTGGCATTCACTTTTGACGTATATAAAACCGTCAAATAGGATGCCTACTTTACGTTAAGCTCAGATGGCTGTGCGCCACAGACGTAGGCAGAATTGCATTGCAACACAAGCAGATTAAACAATGTAGCCGGAATACTGGCATGGGAATAGCAATATTTACATGGACTTAAAAACATGATATTGAGTGAAGCGTACTGTCTTGACGCCGCATAACTGAATTCGTTGATACGGCGTCAAGACAGTACGCTTCACATCATTCATCTGTTTTTCGAGGGTGATTTTTTGCTGTTCGAACGAGAAAGTTTAAATAGGAAGGACAGATCATGCAAAACCTTAGATTAGTGAATGCACAGCCATCTGCGCCTAACGCCTCGTTCGAGAGTGCGTATTGCCCATGCACGATTTCAGAACTTGTCAGTTTAGCTAATGGGCAATCCGCCCCTCAACTCGAAACACGTTAGAAGCCTCTTATCATGGACGATGTCACGAAATTTGTTTTGCAGATGCTTGCTTATGGCGGTGGATCGGCTGCTGTTGCATATTTACTCTTTCAGTGGCTCGGCAAAACCTGGATTGAAAACAAGTTTGCTCAACGACTTGACCAACTTCGACATCAGCAGGCACTTGAGCTCCAACGCTTACGGGTTGAAATTGATGCAATGTTAAGCGGCGCCTTAAAGCTGCAAGAAAAAGAATTCTCGGTTCTTCCTGAAGCATGGGCAAAGCTCGATGAGGCCCACGGGTTGGTTAGTTGGCTTGTTGCCCCCTTTCAGCAATACGCAGATGTAAATCGAATGAACTCAATCCAACTGGAAGAGTTCCTGGGTGGAACAGACTTCCATGAATCTCAAAAAGA
>DAIDAH010000380.1 GCA_027310735.1 Methylotenera sp.
GTTCATGATTCGCTCGTGCAAGGTCGAACCGAGGGAATCCGTCAAAGGAAAGCGGAGGGTAAGCCAGTCGATCAACATGGAGAATCCCCTGTGGGGGATAAAGTCCGGGTATTACATACGACCCGGACACCAAAACGGAGGTTTTGTGCTGCGCCCACCAAACCCTGAAAGGGGGAGAATGCAAAGGCAGACGCAGCAGAAAACCCCTGCAACTTGGCAGGGGCAAAGCCGGAGGCTTTAGCGGGGAACATTAGGCAGCTGCTTTGGACTGTTGAACGGTGGGGAGAACGCCCTTTTCGAGCCAGTAGCCCGACTTGCCGCCTTGGCTCCATGTGCGAACGGGTATCTGCACATTCTGGTTAACACACTTGCGGAAGGCTTCAGCCTGAGTCAGTGGCGCACCTGGCTCAGACTTGATCTTGATGTTTTCAATCTTGATATCAGAGTTGGGTTCCGAGGATTCTTGGTGTTGCAGCTGCATTTTGCAGACGATGCTGATTTTGCCTGTTTCGCGGTCCTTCTCTTCAACGGGTTGACCTACGCGCATGATGGAGCCGACTAGATAAAGCATGATTTTTCCTTTCAGGGTTATGCCTAACAATTTGTAGGCGGCGGAAAGATAGCTAACAAATTGTAGGCTTGTCAACTACTATTTTGTAGCGCAACATAATTG
>DAIDAH010000381.1 GCA_027310735.1 Methylotenera sp.
CGGGTGACCTGCTCGCGCTGGGTCTGGTCGAACTGCTGCATCGAAATGGGGATGCCGCCGACCTTGGCCGCGAGGTTGGCTTCGTCGGTCAGATGGTCGTAGCCCTGGATGCCGAACAGCACGAACGACGGGAAGATCAACACGAACAGGATGATCTGCATCAGCTTCGTGTGCCGACGGACGATTTCAAACATTGGATTCCTCGTCGTAAGCGATCGACTCGCTCAATTCCGGTGCCATCGAGAAAACGAAAAAGGCGAACCCGGGTTCGCCTTTCGCTGCGTTTGCTTCGGTGCCATGTGCCGCGGATGGTGGGTGCTGAGGGGTTCGAACCCCCGACCTACGCCTTGTAAGGGCGCCGCTCTACCAACTGAGCTAAGCACCCGCAAACCTAGTCTGAATGCCGTGCTACGGGCGCCGCTTAGTTCAAAGCGTCTTTCAAGCCCTTGCCGGGCCGGAACTTGGGCACCTTGGCCGCCTTGATCTTGATCGACGCGCCGGTGCGGGGATTGCGTCCGGTGCGGGCCGGGCGCTTGGTGACGGCGAAGGTGCCGAAGCCGATGAGGGTGACGGTGCTGCCCTTCTTCAGGGTGACCTTGACACCCTCGATCATCGAATCCAGAGCGCGCGCAGCGGCCGCCTTGGAGATGTCGGACT
>DAIDAH010000382.1 GCA_027310735.1 Methylotenera sp.
GTTCTGAGTCAAGTGCCAGAGCCTTAAGCAATATGTACCCAAGAGATCGTGGCGATATGGTGGACTATAGCCAAGATTCCGAGATGATCCGATTGTTTGCCAATTACTGGGAACACCGTCAGCAACGCGAACGTTTTGAAAACCAAGAAGAGTTACTCAAACAGCAATTGCAGGCGCGTCTTGGATTTGCCAGTGGTGCTGTGTTTGAGAATGCCAAAATCAGCTGGCGACAATCTAAAGATTCCATCACTACCGATTTAAATCGACTAAGCGAAGAACATCCAGACTGGGTCAAGCCTTATGAAATGACCAAGCCTGGTAGTCGTCGCTTCTTGGTACAAATTGGTCAGTAATCAAACATGGTTTGTTTAGCTGGAGCTTTAAGTAGTGCCATCAGTAGCGTTATAAGCAACATATTACGCAGTGTCATCAGCA
Source organism: Methylotenera sp. (assembly GCA_027310735.1). Lineage (GTDB taxonomy): Bacteria > Pseudomonadota > Gammaproteobacteria > Burkholderiales > Methylophilaceae > Methylotenera. The sequence goes on from DAIDAH010000382.1 coordinate 436, forward strand.
GTACGTTTAAACCACGTCAGCAAAGCCTTCGTTAGTACGACTCATCTATTGGGTCATGACTAACGGAGGCTTTTTTATTGTACGTATTTATTATTTAGGAGTCATACCAT
>DAIDAH010000383.1 GCA_027310735.1 Methylotenera sp.
CGAGAGTCCTGGACATTCTTCTCGACGACACCCTTCTCCCAGCCAGAGGCCACGTTACAGAAATCAGGGTCGAACAGGTAATGTGCTGTCATGGCAAAGAACCGCGTGTTGACGATGCGACCTTTGCCCTTGCACACCTTGTCGACAGCGGTCTTCATGTTGTCGTAGATGCCACGGGCGGGCACGCCGCCAAAGGTGGCGAAGGCGTGGTTGTGCGCATCGAACAGCATCTCGTGGCTTTGCGTGGGGTAGGCTGACAGCATGAACGCGCGACTGGCGCACAGCTTGGTGTGAGCAGCTAGAATCTTGCGGTGCATGCCGCCGATCACCAACCATTCCTCGCTCCAGTCGAACTGGAAGGCTTCGCCGAGTTCGAACTTGAGGGGGATATATGCAGATTTGGCTCCGACCGTTGACGCTTGTTTGCGCCAGCTGCGGATGAAGTCGGTCACGATGGTATAGCCGCCAGTAAAGCCGTCCTTCTTGATAGCTTCAAACAGCATCAGCGCAGTACGCCGGT
>DAIDAH010000038.1 GCA_027310735.1 Methylotenera sp.
GTGTTTACGCTTGGGACTCACGTGTGACCATTTTTGTCACACTTGAATTTTCTTATTTAGCTTCTGCCACTTTTTGTAAGTTAGCTAAGCCAGCATCATAAATATCTGATACAGCTTTGATTGCTGTTTCGTCGTCTTGACCTGCTGGAATAGGTGGGTTCAATTTGTATAAGCGGTAGAATCGGCCTAACCATGTTACAGTGGTTTCGCCAGGTTTTGCACCTTTAGCAACGGTTATGATTGAGTAGTAATCAGTAAGAGGTAATGTGCCAGAGTCGATTTCATATTTCACTTTCATGCTGCCATCGTCGATGCTGCGTAATTTTTCATACACATGACCACCGTCTTTAAATGTAAGTAGTCTGAAAGTGTCGTCGCCTTTTTTCTCTACCTTGTTGCTAGCAATACCTGGTAGCCATTTTTGGACGTTACCAAAATCTTTGACGATTGCCCAAACCTTAGCTGGGTCTGCTTTGATTGTGACTGTTTTTTCAACTTTTTGTGGTGATGGGCCGTGTGCTGCTGCGGTAAGTGGAACTAAACTTACACTAAGAGCAAGTGCAAGTAATGCGAAAATCTTTTTCATGTATTTTTCTCCAAAGTTCTCAATTGATGAGAGTTGTGATTCTAAAAACAACGGTTCATTATAAACGACGATGAGGCTTTCTTAAATGCTCTGTTGCTTGTACTTAAGCTAACGATGTAATGATTGCTTGGTTGACAGGCTATATTGAGTTTTTTAGATATAAACATAAATGATGTGTTTATTAAAGTTGACCAGTTAATTAAGTGCGGTGAGTTTTAAGTTGTGACCTTTTTATACGAATTTTTTGCGTTATGTGCGGCCAGTCATTAAATTAACGGCTTAAAATAAATTGTCCAAATGCGCGGCTTTTTTCACCAGTTTTAATTGTGGTCAGTAATGTGTTTGTGTTGGTGTTAATTACGCTGACATTGCTGCTGCCCCAGTTGGCAACATAGGCGCGGTGGTTGATTGCATCTATGTTGATGCCTTCAGGGATGTTGCCTACATCAATGCTGGCGATTGTTTTTTGTGTAGCAACGTCAATGACTGTTACGCTGTCATCTTCAGTATTAGTCACATATAGTGTTTTTTCATCCAGACTAAATGTTGCGCAATAAGGGTGATAGCCTACTTTTAATCGTTGTTGCTGTTCAGTCTCGGTGTTGATGATGCTGATGCTATCTTCTTTTACATTCACGCTTACAAGCCATTTTCCGCTAGTGCTTAGTGCTAAGCCATACGGATGTTTGCCCACAGGTATTGTTTTTTTAATATCAAGTGTTGTTGTATCAATAATCGTAATTTCGTTACTGTCACGATTGGCTACATATAGCTGTTGGTTGTCTGGGCTGACGACCATGCCTGCGGGTGCATTCGCCACTTTGAGTTCGCGCAGAATTTTGTTCTGATATGTGTCGACTACAAGTACATGATTACCAAACCAATCCGCAACGTAAAGTGTTTTGCTATCTGGCGATAGTGCTAGGCCTACAGGTGAGCCTGAAGCTTGTATTGTGCCTATCACTGCATTTGTTTGCGTGTTGATGATGGATATGTTTTGGCTTTCAACATTTGAAATATAAGCACGCTGTAATTGGGCAGAAACGGCAATACCTACAGGAGCCTTGCCAACTTGAATCGTTTTAATGACTGTATTTTCAGTGGTATCAATCACGGATACCGTGTTTTCTCCTTGATTAGTAATGTAGGCGAGGGAGTGTTTTTGTTGGGTTGGAATCATTGTGCAGCTGATATTGAGTGCGGCGATGGCAAGAGCAATAACAAAGTGATTAAGTTTCAATGGTTTATTTGGCTGTATATTCATAAAATAGGTAAGTTCTAGCAAATGGCTGCTTTCAATAATGCTGGAAATATGAAAAAATTGCACTAAATTATTTAGGCAGTATAACGCTATGTTAGATCGTGACGGGTTTCGCCCGAATGTTGGCATTATTCTATGTAATGCTAACAATCAGGTGTTTTGGGGTAAGCGTATCCGTGAGCATGCTTGGCAATTTCCACAGGGTGGTATTAACTATGGGGAAAGCCCTGAGCAGGCGATGTATCGTGAGTTGATGGAAGAAGTCGGTTTAAAGCCTGAGCATGTAAAAATTTTAGGCCGCACCAAAGATTGGTTGCGCTATGAAGTGCCTACCAGTTGGGTGAAGCGCGAATGGCGCGGCAGCTATAGAGGTCAAAAGCAAATTTGGTATTTGCTACGCATGGTTGGGCGTGATAGTGATGTTTCATTACGCGCGAGTGATCATCCTGAATTTGATGCTTGGCGCTGGAGTGAGTATTGGGTGCCGCTTGAAGATGTCATTGAATTTAAGCGCGGTGTTTATGAGTCAGCACTAAATGAATTAGCACCGCATTTGCATCATAAGGCTGTTAAGTAGAAGTATATGAGAGAGGTGCAAAGCCTCTCTCAGTTTATGGGTTGTCAGTTTTAGAGTTGTGTATTATTGCCCATTACTTCACCAAGTTGAATGGCACGTGCTGGCTTCCAGTCATTATTGAATTCAAGCGCGTCTTTCTGAAATAACATTACCACCGTAGAGCCCAGTAAGAATCTTCCCATTTCATCCCCTTGTTTTAGAGAGATGTTCCGTTTTTCATACTTCCATGTGCGCATGTTGCCGGTGCGAGGCGGGTTAATAATGCCATTGGCAGCATCGTGCCAAACCGTTGCCATGCTACCGACAATAGTAGCTCCTACTAACACCATAATAAAACTGCCGTGTTGTGCTGAGGTGAATTCGCATACGACGCGTTCATTCCGTGCAAATAGCCCAGGTACGCCTTGTGCGGTAGTGGGGTTCACTGAAAATAAGTCCCCTGGCACGTAGGTCATGCTTTTGAGTGCGCCGTCACAGGGCATGTGAATGCGGTGATAGTCTTTAGGGCTTAGGTACAAGCAGGCGAAATGACCATTCTTAAATTTAGCAGCTAAATCTTTATCGCCACCAACCAAGGCCGTAGTTGAGTATGCGTGGCCTTTTGCCTGAAAAATTTGGTCGGCTTTAATGTTGCCAAACTGGCTAATTGCACCATCTACAGGACAAATGAAATCGGCTTGCGCGAGTGGTCGTGCGTTATTTTTTAATGGTCGTGTAAAGAACTCGTTAAAGGTTTTATATGCATTGATGTCTGGCTGAGCCGCTTCATTCATATTGACATTGTAGCGCTTCACAAACCAGCGAATAACAGATGTGGTTAGACTGCCTCCTTGTAAATGCGCCAATTTGCCAGCGAGAGCGGTGATGGCTTGTTTGGGTAGTAAATATTGCGTTGCGACAGTAATACGATTTTTCATATATGTTTGCTGAGTCTAATTTAAATGTACAAATTAAAAAGGGCAAAACGTAAAACGCTTTGCCCTAATTTCTTAATCTTGCTGATTGAGCGAAGATTAGTTTTTAGATTGGTCAACTAATTTGTTTTTAGCAATCCAAGGCATCATTGCACGTAGCTGACCGCCAACTTGTTCAATTGGATGTGCTGCGTTCAAACGACGACGTGCTGTCATTTCTGGGTAGTTAGTCCGGCCTTCTAAGATGAAGCGTTTAGCGTATTCACCGTTTTGAATGTTAGCTAAGCACTCTTGCATTGCGTAGCGTGATTCATCGTTGATGACTTTAGGACCAGTTACGTATTCACCGTATTCAGCATTGTTTGAGATTGAGTAGTTCATATTGGCAATGCCACCTTCGTACATCAAATCTACAATCAATTTCAATTCGTGCAAGCACTCAAAGTATGCCATTTCAGGGGCGTAACCAGCTTCAACTAATGTTTCAAAGCCAGCTTTAACTAACTCAACAGCGCCGCCACATAAAACAGCTTGTTCACCGAACAAGTCAGTTTCAGTTTCTTCACGGAAATCAGTTTCGATTACGCCGCCTTTAGTGCCGCCGTTAGCTGCTGCGTATGAAAGCGCAACTTCTTTTGCTTTGCCAGATTTGTCTTGGTATACCGCGATCAATGAAGGTACGCCGCCACCTTTTAGGTATTCTGAACGCACTGTGTGGCCTGGGCCTTTTGGAGCAATCATGATTACATCTAAATCAGCACGTGGTGTGATTTGGTTGTAATGAATGTTGAAGCCGTGCGCAAACGCTAATGTAGCGCCTTGTTTCAAGTTGGCAGCAACATCTGCATCGAAAATTTGTGGCATGTTTTCGTCAGGCAATAGCAGCATCACTACGTCAGCTTGTTTTGTTGCGTCTGCGATTTCTAAAACGTTGTGACCAGCAGTAACAGCTTTAGCCCATGAACTGCCGCCTTTACGTAGGCCGATAGTGACATCAACACCGCTGTCTTTAAGGTTAGCTGCGTGTGCATGGCCTTGTGAACCGTAACCAACGATAGTTACTTTTTTGCCTTTGATTAAACCAAGGTCTGCATCTTTATCGTAATAAACTTTCATTTCATTTCCTTTAAATTTAGGGGTAAGGGGTAGGAATCTATCTGTGACGAGTGTTTGCTGGAAATTAACAGTAAGCTAATTGTATCCGTAGCGCTTTTAACAAAACTCGTCGCTTTTATTCCTGATTGCTAAACTTTTAATATCCTGTCGCCGCGACCAATGCCTGATGCGCCTGTGCGGACGGTTTCTAAAATTGCAGCTTTATCTAAACTTTCGATAAAGGCATCTAGTTTGGTGCCAGAGCCGGTAAGCTCAATGGTAAAACTGCCGTCTGCCACATCGATAATGCGGCCACGGAAAATGTCGCACATGCGCTTCATTTCTTCTCTAAATGCACCTGTTGCTTTTACTTTAATGAGCATCAGTTCACGTTCAATAAACTTGCCGTCGTTTAAATCGAGTACTTTGACGACATCAACCAATTTATTTAGTTGTTTAATGATTTGTTCAATCACATCGTCTGAGCCTGAAGTCACTACCGTCATGCGTGATAGCGTTGGGTCTTCAGTCACGGCAACGGTTAGAGACTCAATATTGTAGCCGCGAGCCGAAAACAGACCTGCAACGCGAGACAATGCGCCAGCTTCATTTTCCATTAATAGCGAAATAATATGACGCATTTATAGATCCTCCGCATTGATGTCATTAGCCAGAAGCATCTCGGTTAAACCTTTGCCTGCAGCAATCATCGGAAACACGTTTTCTTTTTGGTCTGTGATGAAGTTCATAAACACAAAGCGGTCTTTCATGTCGAAAGCTTCTTTGAGTGCGCCTTCTACGTCATTGGAGTTTTCGATGCGCATACCAACGTGTCCATAAGACTCAGCTAGCTTAACAAAGTCTGGCAGGCTTTCCATGTAAGATTCTGAGTAACGATTCTCATAGAAAAACTCTTGCCATTGGCGAACCATACCTAAGTAGCGGTTGTTCAGCAGAATGACTTTAATCGGCAAGTGATATTGTGCGCAGGTAGAAAGCTCTTGAATATTCATTTGAATGCTGCCTTCACCTGTAACGCAGGCCACTTGCGCTGTAGGATTGGCCAATTGGCATCCCATAGCATAAGGTAAGCCTACGCCCATGGTGCCAAGGCCGCCTGAATTGATCCAGCGGCGAGGTTTATCAAACTTGTAATATTGTGCTGCCCACATTTGGTGTTGACCTACGTCAGATGTAACATAGGCATCACCTTTGGTGACTTCCCAAAGCTTTTCAATTACATATTGTGGTTTGATTAAACCGTTGCTGTTGTCATAACTTAGGCAAAGTTTGCTGCGCCATGCTTCAATTTGCTCCCACCAAGCTTTAAGTGCGGGCGATTGCTGTTTTGGTGTTTCTGTAGCCACTAAATCATTCATTTCTGCCAGTACAGATTTTACGTCGCCAACAATCGGCACATCTACTTTTACGCGTTTTGAAATAGACGATGGGTCAATGTCGATATGGATAATCGTGCGTGACTTGCTGAAAAAGTGTTCAGGATTACCAATGACGCGGTCATCAAAGCGAGCGCCTACAGCCAAGAGTACATCGCACTCTTGCATTGCCATATTGGCTTCATAGGTGCCGTGCATGCCAAGCATGCCTACAAACTGTTTGTCAGTAGACGGATATCCACCCAAGCCCATTAGTGTATTGGTAATTGGCAGATTAAGTGCTTTGACTAATTTAACCAAGGCCTCTGAAGCCTCGCCAAGAACTACACCGCCACCGGTGTAAACCATTGGTCGCTTGGCTTCTAGTAACAATTTAACGGCTTTTTTAATTTGTCCGCTGTGGCCTTTGGTAATCGGCGTGTATGAGCGTAACTCAACTGTATTAGGGTAAACAAATTCAGCTAAATGCGCAGTAATATCTTTAGGGATATCTACAACAACTGGGCCAGGGCGACCTGTTCTCGCTATATGGAATGCCTTTTTCATGGTACTGGCGATGTCTTTTACATCTTTCACCAAGAAATTGTGCTTAACGCATGGGCGTGTAATACCCACCATGTCTACTTCTTGGAATGCATCTAAGCCAATGGCTGGTACTGGCACTTGTCCGCTGATGACTACCAGTGGAATTGAGTCCATATAAGCTGTGGCTATGCCTGTAATGGCATTCGTCGCGCCAGGGCCAGATGTAACCAGTGCAACACCCACTTCACCTGTGGCGCGTGAGAATGCATCAGCCGCATGCACAGCGGCCTGCTCATGGCGTACGAGGATATGCTTAAAGTGGTTTTGATTGTAAATCGCGTCGTAGATGTGCAACACTGCGCCACCTGGGTAGCCGAACACGAATTTGACTTTCTCTTGCTCCAAGCACCGGATAACTATTTCTGCGCCTGTGATTTGTTGAGTGTCTGCCATAAATCTTTTAATTTTAACTATTATTTGGTAACCCTATACCATAACGGTTTGCAGGTGTTTGGTCAAGGATGAAAATATGCTGATTAGCCGTTTGTAGTGATGTTGCGTTAAAAGTGGAGTTTGATTGATTTTAAGGTAAGCTAGAACTGGCTTGACTTCAGAGTTAACTCGATAAAAATTTTATTCCATTTCTAATGGTGGGGCTACTTTCATTAATTCTTCAATCGTCGTAAGTCCTGCGGCTATTTTCTCTGCACCATTGATGATAAGTGGTTGCATGCCCTCTTGTCGGGCTAGTTTTGTAAGTTTAGCCAAATCAGTTTCTGGTGTGATGAGCTTTCTTAATGCCGGCGTAATAGTGAGCATTTCATAAATGCCGCTACGTCCTCTAAAACCTGTATTTCTACATTCCATACAGCCCACAGGTTTGTAAATGCGGTCAGGTTTTGGCATTTTGTATGTGCCGACGAGTGCATCCCATTTGCTTTGTTCTATTGGTTCAGACTCTTTGCAACTGGGGCAAAGGGTGCGAACTAAACGTTGCGCCATAATGCCCAGTACTGTGGAGTGAATTAGATATGAAGGCAGACCTAAATCTAATAGCCGAGTAATTGCAGAAGGGGCATCATTGGTGTGCAGGGTAGATAACACTAAATGTCCTGTGAGTGCTGCCTGAATGGCCATGTCAGCAGTTTCAAAATCTCGAATTTCGCCGACCATGATAATGTCTGGGTCTTGCCGCATCAGGGTGCGGATGCCATCGGCAAAGTTTAAGCCAATGTTGGTTTGTACCTGCATTTGGTTAAACATCGGTTCAACCATCTCAATCGGTTCTTCAACTGTACATACATTGACTTCTGGGGTCGCTAGTAAACGCAGGGTTGCGTAAAGCGTAGTGGTTTTGCCTGAACCTGTAGGGCCTGTAACCAAAATAATACCGTTGGGAGATTTGGTCCAGTTGTTCCAAGTGACGGCTTGTGCTTTTGAAAAACCTAGCGCAAGAAAGTCTTTGGCAGAAACATCGGGTGCAAAAATACGCATGACTAATTTTTCGCCAAATGCGGTAGGCATGGTGGATAAGCGCAGTTCTATTTCTGCGCCTTCAGCGGTCAAGGTTTTAATGCGGCCATCTTGCGGTCTACGTTTTTCTACCATGTCCATACGGCCGAGTAGCTTGATGCGGCTGGTAATCGCATTCATGATGTTTGGCGGTAGTTGATAAACTTGATGCAGTACACCGTCAATTCTGAAACGCATCATACCCATATTGCGCCTTGGTTCCAGATGGATATCACTGGCGTGTTGCTCGAAGGCATATTTGAATAGCCAATCGACAATGTTGACCACATGCTGTTCATTGGCATCCAGATTTTTGTCTTTGCCGAGTTCAACCAGTTGCTCGAAGTTTTGTACGCCTACAATTTGCCCGGCTTTAGCTAAGTTAGCTGCACTCATGGCATTGGCTAGATTGTAAATCTCGGGCAGATAGCGTGAGATTTCTAAAGGATTAGCAAATACCAATTTGATTTTCATCTTCAGCACACGCTCAAGATCTTCAATCCAATCGGTGCTGAAAGGTTCGGTAGTGGCGATAGTAGCCTCACCATTTTTAGCCGAAATCGGCATGATTTTTAAGCGTTCCGCATAGCCTTTAGAAACGATTTGTGCGGCAGAGCCGAAGTCTAGCTTGAGCGGGTCAATATGATAATAATTCAGCCCTGCACGTGCGGCTAGCCAAGTAGACAGACCTTCAATGGTAATGGCTTTATGTGGTGTGGTAAGGGTCTTCCATTTTTGTTCGCCAATGACGACGAGCGGGTGCAGGTTGGAGCTATCCAATTTACGATCTTTGTAGAGTTTTTCAGCCTGAACTTTATCTATCATGCCATCATTCACCAGCATGCGTAGCACGTCACCTAATGTCAGGCGGCCTGTGGGGTTGGTTGGCGCATTGATTTTATTCATTATCGAGCCTTAAATAACTATTAGGTTGCTATATTTTCTAGCTTGGTTTTATTTATATTAGATTTCATCTATGCGCATCGAGAAATCAATCGCCTGCACATTTTTTGTCAGAGATCCAATTGAGATGCGGTCAACACCAGTGAGTGCAATTTCGCGCACGTTTTTCAGCGTGATGCCGCCGGAAGCTTCCAGTACGGCAGGCTTGATGCTTGCTTGATTGATTTTTACGGCTTCTTGTAATAAGGCTGTATCAAAGTTATCTAGCAGGATGTTTGCCGCACCTGCGGTTAGGGCTTCATGTAACTGGGTTAAATTTTCCACTTCAATTTGTATGCTTTTACCAGCGTTTAGCGCAAAGGCTTGCTGTATCACCGCAGTAATGCTGCCTGCTGCGGCAATGTGGTTTTCTTTGATTAAGATGCCATCATACAAGGCAAGTCGTTGGTTGTGGCCGCCACCAACAGTGACAGCATATTTTTGTGCGAGCCTTAAATGCGGAATCGTTTTACGGGTATCTAAAATCTGGCTTTGGGTGCCAGCAATGGCGTCTACATATTTTCTTGTTTCGGTAGCTGTCGCAGACAGTGTTTGTAAAAAGTTAAGCGCACAGCGTTCAGCAGTGAGTAATGATCTGGCTAGGCCTGTTATTTTGCATAATGTTTGATTGGCTTGTACGCGCTCACCCTCGGTGATTAGCCAATTGATATTCACATTTTGATCCACTTGTTTAAAGCAGGCATTAACCCAACCTATACCGCAAATAATTGCTGTTTCACGCACGACGATGCTCGCGTTGACGAGTTGTGACGCTGGCACCAGTTGCGCAGTTAGGTCGCCACTGCCAATGTCTTCAGCAAGCGCATCTTGTACCTGATTAGCGACTAGCTGATCAAATGCATTTGATCTCGATGGGTAATGGTTATTAAATAGCGACATGGTTGTGATAACTTTGTTGTTTAGGTGCTCTTGTTGTTCGGATAAAGTAGTGATGTTTGAATTATAATGCTATAAACCTTAACTATTCGCAAAAAATGCGTCAGGCAATTTGATGAAACTTTTATACACAGTTAACAGTCCTTATGCGCGTAAAGTGAGAATTGCCGCCATAGAAAAGCATATTGATATCGCGCTTGAAGAAGTGGTGCTGGCCTCGCCAGATTGCCCAGTGAAGCAATATAACCCTTTGGGCAAAGTGCCGGTATTGGTGTTAAGTGATGGCGATAGTTTGTACGACTCACGTGTGATTGTAGAGTATTTGGATAATCGCACACCATTGGCACACTTGATTCCTGCTGATAATGGTTCAAAAATTGCCGTGCGCCGCTGGGAAGCCTTAGCTGACGGGGTGTGTGATGCCGCAGTGGCGGTGATTTTGGAGCAGCGCAAGCCAACTGAATTACAGGACGCGGCTAATATTGCAAAACATATGGAAAAAGTGACGCGTGTTTTGGCTGTGCTGAATCTGGATCTGACTAAAAAGAAATGGTGTGTGAATGGTGTCTTTAGTCTTGCTGATATTGCTGTAGGCTGCGTATTAGGCTATTTGGAGTTACGCTTTAAGCATATTGATTTGGCATCTGAGTATCCAAACTTAAGCGCACTGTATACTGAGTTAATGAAGCGTGATTCGTTTAAAACGACAATGCCTGTAGCTGGTTAGTTAAGAGGTTGATTTAGATTATGAATAAGGGTAAGGGTGCGATATATCGCGCCCTTACTTTTTTGTGACTACTCTGGTGTTAGATTGCGCTAGTAATAATGCCGCCACCTAAGCAAACATTACTCTCATACACCACGGCTGATTGTCCCGGCGTAATCGCCCATTGTTTCTGTCCAAACTTGATTTCCACTTCATCATCCGTCAGGCGTTCAATCTCACATGGTGCATCTGGCTGGCGATAGCGTGTTTTTGCGGCATAAACCCAATTCGTTTCTGGCGCTTCATTGTCAATCCATGTGAGTTGGCCTGCGAGCAAGCCATCGTTAAGCAATAAGGGATGGTCATGGCCTTGCACAACGATGAGCGTGTTTTTTTCCATATCTTTAGCTGCTACAAACCACGGTTCGCCATTGCTATCACGGCTACCGCCAATCTTTAAGCCTTGGCGCTGACCTAGTGTGTAGTACATGAGTCCTTCGTGGCGACCGACAACTTTGCCATCGGGTGTTTTGATGTCACCAGGCTCACGTGGTAAGTATTTGCTTAAAAACTCTTGAAATGGACGTTCGCCAATAAAGCAGATGCCTGTGGAGTCTTTTTTCTCGGCATTAATTAGCCCTGCATTACGTGCAATCTCACGTACTTCACGTTTGAGTAGTTTTCCCAGTGGGAATAATGTTTTGGATAGTTGTGCTTGATTCAGGCGATACAGAAAATAGCTTTGATCTTTGCTACCATCATCAGCTTTCATGAGTTGGAATAAGCCGGGTTTAAGCGGGTTTTCTCGCACTTGTGCGTAATGACCGGTGGCAATGGCATCAGCGCCCATGTTCATGGCGTGGTCTAAAAATGCTTTAAACTTAATTTCGGCATTGCATAAAATGTCTGGATTGGGCGTACGTCCCGCTTTGTATTCACTTAGAAAATTGGCAAATACACGGTCTTTATATTCAGCGCTAAAATTCACGGCTTCAATATCAATGCCGATTTTATCTGCCACGGAAACCGCATCAATCAGATCTTGTTTGCTGGAGCAGTATTCGTCGGTGTCGTCATCTTCCCAGTTTTTCATGAATAGGCCGGTCACTTCATAGCCTTGTTCTTTGAGTAGCAGTGCGGTGACAGACGAGTCAACGCCGCCGGATAGTCCGACAACGATTTTTTTCTTTTGAGGTTTATTCAGATTCATGTTCTTAGGCTTTCTACGTGACACTTTTATAAGTGAGTGAGCACAGATAATGGGAATTTGCGCCCATTAATATAATCTTCAATACAGGTTAACACTTGAGGGCTACGCATTAACATTGCTTTGCTGCGAATCTCGTCAATTGTCATCCACACCGCGCGAATAATGCCATCATCAAGCGCGAGGTCGGGTTGGTAATTACTCACACTGCCGATAAATGCAAATCGTAAATACGTGGTGTCATTATGCTCGTGCTTCCAATGATAAATGCCGAGTAAAGCTTCCGGCTTGAATGTGTAAGCGGTTTCTTCAAGCGTTTCACGCACCACGGCATCCAAGATCGTTTCATTGTCTTCTAAATGGCCGGCGGGCTGATTGAATCGGTTACCGCGATCTGTAGTTTCTTCCACCAATAAAAACTTGCCATTATCTTCTACGATTGCTGCGACAGTGGCGTGTGGCATCCATTGGTGTTTTTCTTGTGACATGGGTTTGAGTCTTTGAATAATGATTTTAATGCTATACCCGCTATTTTACCTTAAGCAGGCATTTGTAGCGCGTCTAGCTAAGGCCTATGCTGCTAATTTTGGAAACAGGCCAATGATGCCGTGAGCGATAAATTCGACAGCCATAGCCGCCAAGATAAGCCCCATCAGGCGCGTGACTATATTAATGCCGATGCTGCCAAGCTGGTTGGAAATGCTGGAGGATAATCTTAGGACAATCCAAATGATGGCGGCAATCACTAAAATAGGAGCTATTAAGGATACATGCCCGACAAAGCTGCTATTTTGTTGCGCATTGATAATCATGCTACTAATCGCGCCGGGACCAGCAAGCAGGGGGATGCTCAGAGGCACAATGGCAATGGCTTCACGTTCAGCCAGTGATTGTGCCTCTTCAGGCGTTTGGCGTGTGCCACTCTGTTTGCCGTGCATCATTGAGTTTGCAATCAGCATGAGTAATATGCCGCCACCAACCTGAAAAGACGGGATGCTGATACCAAAGAAATTAAGGACTCTGTCTCCTAAAAAGGTAGAAACTATGAGTACGATGGCGACGGTGGTGGCGACAGTTTTTGCTGTCCGCGCGCGATCTTGCTTACTCCATCCATCGGTTGCACTTATGAAAATGGGTAAGCAACCAATGGGGTTCACTATTGCAAATAGTGCAATCGTTACTTTGATAAGAGCTTGCCAGTCCATCATGTTGAGTTCCTTTTAATATCACTTTCTGGAGAACGGTCAATCCTTTGAAAGTTAAAGCTTGGATTGATGCTGTCCTGTTTTAATATGTGCTACAGCATTCATTAAAGCTTTGTCAATTTCGTCATAGTAAATTAAAGTGCTCGGCATGAGTAATCAAATGTTAAGTAAAGAACTTTAATATGCAACCGACTATCTACCTTGCCTCACGCAGCCCACGACGTGTGGAGCTTTTGCAGCAGATTGGCTTGGCGTGCGTGATATTACCTGCTGATATTGATGAAACACAGGCGCAATATGAATTGCCAGAAGATTATGTGGTGCGTTTGGCTAAGCAGAAGGCGGAGGCTTGCATGCAGCGTTTAAATGCAGTGCCAATGGCGCACGTTGTGTTGGCGGCAGATACTACTGTTGTGTTAGCGGGCGAAGTTTTGGGCAAGCCTTTGGACGATGACGATGCCCGTAACATGTTGCGTGCACTATCCGGAGGTTCGCATCAGGTGCATACTGCGGTAGCGCTAGCTTTTGCAGGTAGTATTGAAGTGGTATTGTCTACGACCATCGTTGAGATGATGGCGTTGTCAGAGGCACAAATTGATGCCTATGTTGCCTCTGGTGAGCCGCATGACAAAGCCGGCAGTTACGGCATACAAGGGCTTGCAGGCGCATGGATTAAGCGTATAGAGGGTAGCTATACCGGAGTGATGGGGCTGCCCGTTTATGAAACGGCGGCCTTGCTTAGAAAGCATGGCTTTGCGCATTTGTAGCGCCTACTGACATAAGCGCTAGCAGGCATAAGAATTTAAAGTTAAAAGAGAATGCAAATTGAGCGAAGAGATCCTGATTAATGTAACCCCGCAAGAAACGCGTATTGCCATGATGGAGAATGGTGTGGTGCAAGAGTTGCAAATTGAGCGCAGTTCTTCGCTAGGGCTAGTCGGCAACGTATATCGTGGCGTGGTGTGCCGTGTATTGCCTGGTATGCAGTCAGCCTTTATTGAAATGGGTTTGCAACGCGCGGCTTTTTTACATGCAGGTGATGTTTTTGAGTGCGGTGATGCCGATGCGCAACGACCGATTCAGGAAGTATTGCATGAAGGCCAGCCTGTCATGGTGCAGGTCATTAAAGAGCCGATAGGCACTAAAGGCGCGCGCCTGACTACGCAAATCAGTATTGCTGGGCGTTTTTTAGTGTACTTGCCGCAGCAGGATCATATCGGTGTCTCGCAACGTATTGAAAGTGAAACAGAGCGGGAGCAGTTAAAAGCTCGGCTACTTGGGTTGTTGCCTGAGAATCGTGTTGGTGGCTATATTATTAGAACTATGTCCGAAGCCGCGACTGATGCTGAGTTGCTGGCAGATATTGATTACTTAACCAAAACATGGGCGCATATTCGTGCAAAAAGTACCACTGTGCCTGAGCGCTCACTAATTTTTAAAGACTTAAATCTGCCGATGCGCGTATTGCGCGACATATTGTGTGCTAACACGGAAACCGTAAGGGTCGACTCTAGTGAGACTTATCAAAAGTTAGTAGAGTTTGCCAATTTATACGCGGTTACTGCGCTTGATAAATTAGTGCACTATCAAGGTGAGCGCCCACTATTTGACTTGTACAGCATTGAGCAGGAAATCGAAAAAGCCATGTCACGCAAGGTGGAGCTTAAGTCTGGAGGTTATTTGATTTTTGACCAGACAGAAGCGCTGACGACTGTTGATGTGAATACTGGTAGTTTTGTGAGTGGTAAAAATTTATCCGACACGATTTTTAAAACGAATCTGGAGGCCGCGCAAACCATTGCACGCCAGTTACGCCTTAGAAACTTGGGCGGCATTATCATCATTGATTTTATTGATATGGATGAGGATGCGCAGCGTGTAACAGTATTAGAAGAACTGCAAAAAGCCGTTGCTCGTGACCGTGCACGTACAGGTGTAAATGGTTTTACGCCATTAGGCTTGGTGGAAATGACTCGCAAACGTACGCGTGAAAGTCTGGCGCATATCCTCTGTGAGCCTTGTGCTACCTGTAAAGGCAGAGGTGAACAAAAAACTGCTCAAACAGTTTGCTATGAAATTTTGCGTGAACTCTTACGCGAAGCACGTCAGTTCAATGCGCGTGAGTTGCGTGTGTTAGCGGCACCTAAAGTCATTGAGATGTTGCTGGATGAAGAGTCGCAGAGTCTGGCAAACTTGTCAGACTTTATCGCTAAACCTATTTCGTTGCAGGTCGAGATGCAATACGGCCAGGAAACGTTTGATATTATTTTGATGTAGTTTCCTGCCAACTTCTTGGCATTTAATTCAGCTTGATTTGAAAGGCTCTACCAATCAGAGCCAATGATTCTGGGCTATCCCATACTTG